>JAYVSA010000094.1:0-14227 GCA_043775765.1 Breznakibacter sp.
TGTAATAATCTATCTGATACTGGCTTATCCACTGCTTCGAAAGCGCTAAAGCACGTGCCGGATCGGTTTGTGCCATCTGATTAAAACTATCTTTAAAGGCATTAAAATGGTTGATGGCTTCATAAGAAGTTGCTTGAAACTTGCTGTCTATAAAGCTATTAAGTGTTTCCGGATTGGCATTATTCAAATAGTGCGTTACTGAAGTCGTCATGTCGGCCAACTGGTAGTATTGAACGGCCAACTGTATAATTCCCGCACCAGCACCCGTTATCAAATAGTAAATTAAAAAACGCTTCGAACCCCAGTGATACTCAAGCATTCGCCCAAACATATAGAGCGAAAACATGTTGAAAAAAAGATGCGAAATCACTATACCCGTAGAGTCTCTATAGGCATGTAAAAACATATAGGTAATAAGCTGGAAAGGGTTAAACTGGTCGGAGCCTAAAACGTGCAACCCCATATAATCTTCCAGACGAATATGAAATGCCGAAGCTGGTAAAACTAAACTTGCTAGGTAGAAAAGAACATTTAGAATAATGAGGTTCTTAACCACTGGCGGTATCGACGATAAAAATGAGTTCTCTTTAAACATATCTCTTATAAAAATTGGATGCAAAGGTGGTGATAAAAAGGCATTTTTGCAAAAAGCAATGCCATCGTTTACCCCAATCGTTTGGCTATTTCATCAAATGTTAAAGTAAGAACAATTGATTTCCCATCGGGCGTATGGTTTGGGTTGGAACATGAAAAGAGCAACGAGATAATCTCATTTTGCTGATGTCCATCCAAAGCCTTGCCATAATCAATAGCCGATGAATAGGCCATTTTAGAGGCCAACAACTCGTTAATGCTCTCATCGAGTTGTAATTCTCCGTGTCTAAAATCCGATAATACCGAATCAAAAAGATGAATGGCATCAATATCTTCGAGCTCTATGGGCAAGCCCGTAACTTTAAAATGGCACGCTCCACACTCCACTACCTCAATACCAAACTGCTTAAAACTCGGCAAAAGTTCTTGAAGAATGGCAGAATCGGATGGCGAGAATTCAAACATCTGCGGATAAAGCAATTTTTGGCAGTTAAATGAACTGGTATTTTGCTGATTAAGAAAGCGTTCGTACAAAATTCGAGTGTAGGCACGTTTTTGGTCTATCAGCACCATTCCACCCTTAATAGTTGTAACAATATAGCGATTTTTAATTTGCATGGAAGCGTGGTTCAACACATCACGCTCGGCACTCTCTAGCTCCAAGGCTGTTTGTTGGGGGCTAGAAGTGCTCGTCATTGGCACAACATCATCTTGCTGAAATTGTGCTTGCCCAAATGAACTGGCAAACTGCTCAAATCCGTTTGATTTAGAGGCACCAAAACTGCTTCCATTACTCGAACTAAACCTTGTTTGAACCACCATTGGCGATGCGTTCAAATCCATTCTCGTGTTGGCCTGAGTGTTGGTTGGCGCTCCATCGTCCCAGTCAAATGGATTGAAAATAGGATTACCCGATGATGGAATGTTGCTATTAAAAACATCCGTGGCAACAGGTATCTCGGGCATATCAGTGGTATCGAAATCAATAGACGGCATCACACTAAACTTACCTAAACTCTCTTTTACTCCTGCATTGAGCACAAACCAGATGGAGCGTTCGTCTTCAAATTTAATCTCCGTTTTGGTTGGATGAATATTGACGTCAATAATTTGTGGATCAACATAAAGATAGATGAAGTACGTGGGCACTAAATCGGGTGGCAACAGCTTCTGAAATCCATCAACCACCGCTTTATGAAGATAAGGGTGACGCATGAAACGGTTGTTGGTGAAAAAATATTGATCTCCAGCCGTTTTGCGTGCCGACTCTGGCGTGCCTATAAATCCGTTTATCTTAACTAATTCGGTATCTACATTAATGGGAACTAGAGTTGAATTTACCAGTTTACCCATCAGGTTGGCAATTCGTTGACGCAGATTAGATGCGGGCAATGAAAAAGTAGGCATCTCATTGTGCATCAAAGTAAAAGAGACATCTGGATTGGCCAAAACAATGCGCTCAAACTCATTTAATATATGACGATATTCGGCCGAATTCGATTTTAAAAACTTACGCCTTGCGGGAATATTGAAAAAGAGATTCTTAACCGATATGTTGGTGCCTTTGGTGCAATGAATACTCTCTTGTTTCACTACTTTGGAACCGGCTATTTCGAGATACGAACCTATCTCCTCCGACTGATGACAGGTTTTTACCTCCACCTGTGCAACGGAGGCAATTGATGGTAGAGCTTCTCCCCTAAAACCCATTGTTTGAAGGGAGAAGAGATCATTGGCTTCCTTAATTTTTGAGGTCGCATGGCGTTCAAAAGCCATTCGCACATCAATGGCCGACATCCCCGCACCATTGTCAATAATCTGAATCAGCGTTCGTCCGGCATCTTTAATAACAATCTGAATATCCGTAGCTCCGGCATCAATAGCGTTTTCAACTAGCTCCTTCACCACCGAAGCCGGACGTTGAATGACCTCACCAGCGGCTATTTGATTGGCCACCGAATCGGGTAATAGCTGAATGACTTGCGACATAAATAAAAGATTATTAACGAGATAACACAAATTTTCAATCAATAAAAGAATAATTGAAGAGATGCAAATTTAGCTAGAAAAGTGTGAAAAGAAGAAAAAATGGTCAGTTATAAACTCAAAAACTTAGAATGATAAAACTACTTATGAAGCATCAAATTGAGCCATTCTCCGCTCGAATAGTAGAGATAATAGGCTATTGCAGATAATATAATAATGATAATGATGAGACGCAAGTTGGATCTCTTGCTCTCTTTTTTAGCTATCTCAGTATAATTCTTGTGCTTTTGGCTCATTGCTCCCTTTATTCGAAAGGCATGAGCTGTTGAACTTTCAGTAGCCGAGGAATAGCTATCGCCCAATATTTCACGCTTTCTCGCTTCACGCTTCTCCTTCTCTGGGTCGAAGTAACGCGGTTTGTAGTCGAATTTCCGAACAGAAGGCAAACGAAAAAAGGTAAATTTCATAGCAAAAACGGGGATTACAGATAGCCACAAGATAGATATAATTTTAACTTATTTCGTTCTAAAGTGGTAAGTTTCTCGCCTTCTATTGAGTCGAGTAGCAACACATATTCGTCAAAGAATTAATTTATCTAAATAAATTTATCTAAATAAATTTATCTCACATAAATGTCGATGTTTTCTATTCTAATGCAGATTCTGGATTAAAGTATTTTAGTGGCCATCATCTTGATACCATCTGCTTTAGAAATAGCAAGAATTGCATCGTAAAACTCCTTATACGCCAAAGCTGGATGCCTACCTTTGTAAGTTACAAGACTTCGAGTGTAGGTAATTACATTTTTATTCACGGTAACATTGTAGCTATAGGAGCCATATTTAGAGTCTATTTTTTTTGTAAGTGGCTGCGATTCAAGCTTGTAAGTTAACGGTAATTCTATGGTAATGGTATCTCGGTAGCTGTTGTCTCTATTGATAATTATATCACTATTTCGAGCCTTTAACATTTTGGGTATAGGCTCCATTTTGTCGGCTATATTGAGCGGAACAATCATGTAGTTGCCCGAGAAGCTCGCGTAGTTTCTAGAAGTAATGTCTTGATAAATGGTGGCATCTGGAACTTGATTTTTATTTTGCGAGATAGTGAAAGAGTTGATTTGTGGCGAAGGAAACTCACAATCTTCATAAAGCCATTTCTTTTGTTCATCGGCATTAAGATAGAATAGTTCCTTGATTTCGTCGTATTGGAGGGCTTTATAATTTGTTGTGACTGTGCCATTTGCCGATCCAATAGAGTCAATTGTAAGGCGAATATTGGTGGTTTTAAGGTTTTCATCGGCACCATATTTTGCAGTATGCGCAAAAATTCCACCCTTATCGGTTAATAGAAGTACATCTCTATCGTCGGTAAAATCGCCCAAAAAGCCAAAGGGTATTAGTTGACTGGTTGATTCGAGCCAGATGGTATCATTTTTATAGGGAACAGCAAGGATGACATGGTTGAATTGATGAAAATTAGGAAAGTCCATCAAGATTGGTTCAATGTAACGGCCACATTTCACTAGAGCAGGAAACGATTTTATTCCTGCATAATTCAATAGTGAGTGCATGTAATTTGTTAATGCTTTGCAATCGCCATACCCTGTTTCGTATACTGTTTTTGCATCAAAGGGTTGAAAACCACCTATTCCAATTTGAATACCAACATAACGAGTACGATTTTGCATATAGGTGTAAAGCGTTTTTATTTGGTTAAGCGTATCGGGGGTGTTTTTGAGTAGTTCTTTAATTGTCTGTTTTTCCGCTTCGCAGAGTTCATTTCGACCAGCATACAGACTGTAAACCCATTTTCCATAATCATTCCAACTATCAGAATTGCCAATATAATCATCCCATTTAATGATTGTGCTCATAAGAAATACAGATGGCACATTCTCAATAAATGATGTGCTATATGGTTCGGCTACAATAGCTTTTAGATTGTGAGATTGCCAGTGCCAAACCTTGTTGCCCAATGAATTAATTGATTCTGTTGAAACAAGATGAGTCTCCCTTTTATTGAGTGAGACTGTTGGTGGAAAAGCAATGGAAAAAGTGCTATTTTCTATCGATTGATTATAGTTTGAGAAAGGCGACCAAACACCCTGACTAATCATGTTCGTTGAGCTAACCTCATACTCATATTCTATTGTGTAGGGAATTTGGGAATAATCGGGTTTAAATAATTTTACCCTATTATCGGCAAATAGTGCACCCGAATAGGCTGGAATATCGATGATTTCGATGCTTTTAACCTTTCTTATTTTCTCGCCATTCTTATCATACATCGTTATTGAATTTATTGTAACCGATGTTTCTTTGTCGTAATTGACGATAAGATAGGCTTGCTCTTCGCCACTCTTATTTAGTATGGTGTAGGCACGTTTTTGTTTTGAAATGCCTTTGTTAACATCGGTGAGGGTTACCTCTTCAGAGTCCGTTCGTACAACCACAAAGGCATCGGTTTTAAGCGAGTCGGAAATTAAAGATACGGCGTAGTTTTGCGACGATGTTAACTGTTGCACAAAACAGAGTATAAACACAATTGTAGATATTTTCATTTTAAGGGTTGTGAAATTCTCGGGAACTAAAATTGAACTTTAATTCCCAAGAACTATGTTTTAGATACTCTTTTTTAAGATGATTTTCTCTGTATTAATTCTAACTATTTGATTATAGAACTCTTTTAAATCGACGTACTCCTCGGGAAAAAAGGTCGATTTTGAGATGGTCTTTTTATAGGATATCTTAATAGTGTTATCAACTTGTTGTACCGTATAAGACACTGCTACCGAACCATCGGGAAGTTTCATTGCGATTGATTTTGGCATCGATTCTACGGAGTATCCTTCGGGAATTGTGTAATTAAAGAGCAAAAATTCGGATATTGGATAGTTGTAATTTACTGGGTACTGACGATTTTCGAGCGTATAGATGTTTTTTATTGCGGCATTATAAAGTAAGGGTGAAAAGATGATTTTGTCGCCAATAACTTCGGCTTGGTCTGTTATATCAACTTCAAGAGTGTCTACAAGTGGTTTCTCGAGTAGATCTTTGTACGAAAAAGTGTATTTGTTAATCGTTAACCCAACATTATTTTCTTGAATTTTACGAATAAAATCGTCCGTTGTTTTCTCTTTTGCCATAGCGTTTCTAACAGCAATGGCGGCATATCCATTATAACTATCAACCACACTTCCCGATATGGCGCCATCTGCAGCAATAGTTAAATTATGACTTGAGAAAGTTCTATATTTTTCGGCCGGATTTAAATCAATGTCGGCAGAGGTGCTTTCGTAAATAGCACGTCCTAACCCATTTAAGTCTTGAGCGGGCAATACTCCAAAAGGGCAAAAATCACTTGTTGCATCCAAAAGATAAGATTTTTCGCCAAGGTCTAACTTTGCTATTACGGAGTTATAATTAGATATAGATGGAAAATATGACATGGGCAAACCATTTGAACGGGTACTTATAATTACAGGATTAGCGGTAAGTTTGGCTTGGCGCAACATTTTAATTAACAGCAAGTTTATCTCGGCCGAACTGCCCGACTTTTTCTGAAACGGTTGTTTTAAACCATCAGCAGCATACAAGCGATTATTGCCATCCCAACTCATTTGGTCTTGTACATAATAGTAGATTGCATGAGCTTTGTCTGCATCTGTTGTTAAATTTGCACACAGAGTGGCAACGTTATCTTCAATAAAACCCGAACCCCAACCCGTTATCAAACTGCCAAAGTTCGCATCGTCATTGAGTTCTTTAACAACAGACTCCCAACTGCGCGAATAGTCTTTTCTGATAGAATGAGGAAACTGTGTACTTGCCAATTCAAATTGTATCGATTGAATATAATTGTCGTCACAATCGGTATTTGGTTCATCTATAAATGCAGGAACATTTTTAACTGCAAACACCGATTTGGTAAGCACTGCGTCAATATCGTAAGTTTCTGTTGTTGGTCGTCCACTATGACCAGTCAATCCAGCATCATTATGATCCTCATGGTATCTGATAGTGTACTTGGTATTTTTCTGTTCGGATATGTTTACGTCAAATGGCAAGTAGCCTCTTGAGGTTTTTTTATAAACAAAATACTCCGGCGTTTCATACGTACACTGGCTCCACAAAGCCGGATATTGACTTTGAAATGCCCAACCCCTAAGCTCATAAAAGAATTGCGACGAGATGGTGTAGGTGTACTCTATAACGGAACCTTCGCGTACTTCTGGAAAAGCAAATTTCTTCTTGGTGATATATTTAGTTTCATCGAGGAATACTTGGTCGTCATCGAGTTTTGTTTTAACAATTTTTCCGTCAACTAAATTATAGGTAACAGCATCGAGATCCACAATTTTTTCGCGGTCGCTATTACGCCCAAAAATTCTAATAGACACATCTGCGAGGTCATAAGCCGATTTTTTAAATATTTTAGCTCTAAAATGATGCGTAAAACTAAAGCTGAATTCATTTGCATTGTTGAGTCTAAAGTCGCAGTGGGCATCATCAAAAAGAATCAATGCAGCAGCAATTGTATCTCCTTCATACTTGGTCATGGTCATCTCCTCCATCGTTACTTTTCCAAATTTAGGTGCTGTAAATTGGGCATGTAAAGGGGAAATAAGTGCTAACAATAGCACCTTAATTAGTAGAGTTTTTTTCATTGGGCTTTTGAATTTAAATTTATTCGACCAAATGTAATATATTTTTGAATTACTGCACACTTCAGATCAAGCAACAGGACAAACGCATTTATAAATTTCAGAATTTAAAACATAAACATTATCTATATTGAATTTTACTAGGTAATATATTTCGAAATCTCCATAAACAATAGGTGTTTTAGCTTGTTTAGCAGAGGCATTTTTAGTGCAAATTCCGTTTATGTCAGTCGTTCTGTAAAGAAATATTCGTATCTTGCTTTGTAGAGTATCAAATCTCGCAATTATGTTATCAAAAATAAAAACCATTTTTAATTTTTACAAAGAGGGCTTTTCAACTCTTACACCAACATCTAAAACGTTGTGGCTCATTATTTTGGTAAAGCTTTTTATTATGTTCTTTGTATTAAGACTCTTCTTTTTTCCAAATTTTTTAAAGAGTAAATTTAAGTCGGATGCCGAAAGGGCCGATTATGTGATAGAATCAATAACCAAGTAAAAATTGCATGTATGATTAACAGCATTGAAATTGCAGCAGTTGAGTGGTCGCGTTGGCAATTTGCCCTCACCGCCATGTTTCACTGGATTTTTGTGCCACTAACCCTTGGACTAGGCTTTCTGGTGGCATTTATGGAAACCATCTACTATAAAACGGGTAATCCAGAGTGGAAACGCATCACCAAGTTTTGGATGAAACTTTTTGGTATCAACTTCGCCATTGGAGTTGCTACAGGTATCATTCTGGAGTTTCAGTTTGGCACCAACTGGTCCAGCTACTCTTGGTTTGTGGGTGATATCTTTGGAGCGCCATTGGCTATTGAAGGCATCATGGCATTCTTCCTTGAAAGTACCTTTGTGGCAGTTATGTTTTTTGGTTGGGGAAAGGTATCACCTAAGTTTCACCTCGTTTCTACTTGGCTCACGGCTATTGGAGCCAATCTCTCGGCACTCTGGATTTTAGTGGCTAATGCCTGGATGCAAAACCCAGTAGGAATGCAATTTAACCCAGTAACAGCTCGCATGGAGATGGTTAACTTCTGGCAAATTATTTTCTCTGAAACAGCGGTCAATAAATTTATCCATACTACTACTTCAGGATTTGTGCTTGCTTCTCTTTTTGTTGTGGGCATCAGTGCTTGGTTTCTAATTAAAGGACGTCATCAACCATTCGCAAAAAAAAGTATCATTGTTGCCTCCACTTTCGGAATTCTGGCATCTTTAATGCTCATGGGAACAGGTGATAGCAGTGCACGCGAAATAGCCCACAAGCAACATATGAAATTTGCGGCCATGGAAGCTATCTATGATGGGCAAAAACAAGCACCACTTGTAGCAATCGGATTATTTGGCAAATCGACAAGCCAGTCGGAATCATCAAAAGCAAATGACGATTTTAAACTTAAAATAGAGATTCCAAATATGCTCTCGTTAATGACTTTTCTTGATCCAAATGCCTATGTGCCTGGTGTTAAAAATCTTATTAATGGTAATGCCGAGGAGCATATTCTTTCCACAAAAGATAAGATCTTGAGAGGTCACGAAGCTGTATTAGCACTTCGGGAATTAAAGGCAGCACAGAAAACAGATCCTATTAAGTATGAAGAGCTTAAGGCCAAATTTGCAGATGCTACCTTTAACAATGAATATTTTCGCTACTTTGGCTATGGTGCATTCTATTCCGATGATGAGCTACAACTCGAAAATAATACTTACAAAACCATTCCGCCAATATCGCTTACCTTCTACTCTTTCAGAATAATGGTATTCCTAGGATTGCACTTTTTCGCACTTTTCATTGTTATGCTTATTCTGACATTGCAAGATAAGGTTGAAACAAAAAAAGTAATCCTATGGACAGCTCTGCTTACCATTCCGCTAGGATACATTGCTCAACAAGCAGGCTGGATTGTAGCCGAAGTAGGCCGCCAACCTTGGGTTATTCAAGATCTTATGCCTACCATAAAAGCAGTCTCTCACATCGATAGCACATCGGTAATCATTACCTTTTGGCTTTTCGCCTTCACCTTTACGGCACTCTTTATTGCCGAAATAGGCATCATGTTAAAACAAATTAAAAACGGTCCAAAAGAGGGAGGAAATAACTAATGTTTGAAAACTTATCGCACTTAGCACTTCAAGAATATTGGTGGATGTTAATAGCCACTCTTGGTGCACTTTTAGTCTTTTTAATGTTCGTGCAAGGCGGACAAACACTTATTGGCACAGTAGGAAAAACGGAAGTCGAAAAAACAATGCTAGTCAATGCATTAGGCCGTAAATGGGAGTTTACCTTCACCACATTGGTAACCTTTGGTGGAGCATTCTTCGCCTCATTCCCGCTCTTTTACAGCACCAGTTTTGGCGGTGCCTATTGGGTTTGGATGATTATTCTCTTCGCCTTTGTTATTCAAGCAGTAGCCTATGAATTTAGGACACGTCCAAATAATTTCTTTGGCGCCAAAACCTACGAAGCATTCTTATTCGCAAATGGACTCATTGGTACGATCTTCATTGGAACTGCCGTGGCTACCTTCTTTACAGGCTCACAATTCTCAGTAAATGAGTACAATCAGTCGCAATGGGAAACCCCACTTCGTGGCATTGAGGCAGCCTTTAATCTTCACAATCTCTCGTTAGGGTTAACCGTCTTCTTTCTGTCACGCGTTTTAGCAACTCTTTATTTCATCAATACCATCAACCATGATGCTATTGTTGTAAGATCAAAAAAGCAATTACTCTATAATGCCATTCCTTTTGTGGTGCTATTTCTAACCTTCACAATATGGCTTATGCTACGCGATGGTTTTGCCGTAAATCCCAACAATGGCATGGTTTCTATGGAGGCTTTCAAATATTTCCATAACCTTTTGGCTATGCCTGTAGTGGCGCTTATTCTCGTAGCAGGAGTTGTGTTGGTTTTATATGGCATTGCCGTACCATTTCTTAGCAAAAGTACCAAAGGCATCTGGTTTGCAGGAAGTGGAACTCTATTAACGGTTTTTGCTCTATTCTTGCTGGCTGGGTTCAACAATACAGCGTTCTACCCGTCCACGTTCGATTTGCAAAGCTCACTCACCATCAAAAATGCCTCGTCGAGTCACTTCACTCTTACGGCCATGAGCTACGTTTCGCTACTCATTCCTCTTGTAGTGGCTTACATCTGGTATGCTTGGAAGGAAATTAACAAAGAACAAATTACCGCCAACGAAATGGATTCCGACGAAACACATATCTACTAAATACTTTATTATGACATACTTAGTTTCAATATTAACTTATTTCTGCTGGCCATTACTTATTTTTGTAAGTTATAAGGTAGCCGAGTTCTTCATTAAAAAATTCGAAGCTCAATAGCTCATTTTACATCTAAAGAATTAAGTAGGGGGAAACGTTAAGATTTCCCCCTACTTTCTTTCAGACCATTCCTCCATAAACATTCTCCCATTTCTCTCCCCTACTTTTGCACCCAATTCCAGACTCTCTCAATCGGCTCATTTTAAACCATATTCTCAAAAATCATAATTTTTATACAATCAAAGAATAATACGTAATAATTTAAACAAGAATGTTTTGTAAGTTTATAACTTTGTTATTCATTCCATTTCTAATTGATATTTGAGCAAATATTGCACTTCTGAAGTAATGTAACTCATGTTTAAATAGAAATGCATTAAATTTCTATTAATCCCTACTTAATTATTTCCCATGAAGAGAAAAAATGCATTAATGTTTGCTATCAGCCTTTTGGTTGTAGCTTGTACCCCACAAAAAGCAACTGAATCTCAAGAGAGTCATTCGTTAAAAAAAGATGTGACGCAATCACAATCTTTAAAACAAAGCGGAGAAGTAACCATTTACACCACTGCAGAAAATTCAGCTCTAAGACTTACATTAACAGGAAAAAAATCCTTAACTCCTGCCATAAATTATAAGGAAGCTGAAGTAACAATTCTTGTAAATCCAACCAAAACATTTCAAACCTTCTTAGGAATAGGTGGTGCCATAACCGATGCCTCAGCCGAAACTTTTGCAAAACTACCCGCCAATAAACAACAAGAATTCCTTACTGCGTGTTATGATCAAGAAAAAGGAATAGGCTATTCTTTAGCGCGTACCAACATCCATAGTTGTGATTTCAGTAGCGATAGCTATTCCTACATTGCCGAAGGCGACAAAGATCTTAAAACATTTAACATCGACCACGACAGACAATTTAAACTCCCTTTAATCAAGAAATCAATCGAAGCTGCTGGCGGAAAATTACGTTTATTTGCTAGCCCTTGGACTCCTCCTGCTTTTATGAAAGACAATAATGATATGCTTCATGGTGGCACACTTCTTCCAAATTACTACCAAACATGGGCACTCTATTTTACCAAATTCATTAAAGCCTACGAAGCTGAAAACATACCTATTTGGGGTGTTACTATTCAAAACGAACCTGCAGCAAAACAACCTTGGGAATCGTGTATTTACACCGCTGAACAAGAAAGAGACTTCCTCAAAAACTTTCTAGGCCCTATAATGAAACAAGAAGGGTTCGGCGATAAAAAAATCATCGTTTGGGATCATAACCGTGATTTAATGACTGAGCGTGCTAACGTTATTTTTGAAGATACAGCAGTATCAAAATATGCCTGGGGTATAGGAACTCACTGGTATGAAACATGGGGAGGTAGAAAACCAATGTACGATAATGTTCGCTCTGTGCATGAATCTTTTCCTGAAAAGAACATTCTCCTAACTGAGGCTTGTATCGATAAATTTAAAAGTTCGGAATACCAAAATTACTCCTACGGTGAACAGTTTGGTAGCGCTATGATAAATGATTTCAATAATGGTACCGTAGGTTGGACTTTCTGGAACGTTCTTCTTGACGAAAAAGGGGGACCTAACCATGTGGGAAATTATTGCTTTTCTCCAATACACGGTGATACCAAAACAGGTGAACTTATATACACCCCAACCTACTATTACATTGGTCACTTTTCAAAATACATTCGTCCAAATGCAAAACGTGTTAGCGCCTCTACAACCAATAGCAATGTGCTTACTACCGCTTTCTTAAATGAAGATGGTAAATTGGTTATTATTATTATGAATGAAACCGATAAAATTGGCAACTATAGATTAATTCTGGGTTCTCAAACACTGGAAAACACTATTCCAGCCCATGCTATTCAAACACTCCTATACTAAATAATAACGAAAAAGCCGCTAATGGAGATTGATCCATTAACGGCTTTTTCTTCTCAAATTGCTTTTAAAATCATCCTAAAAAAGCAATTATCTGAGCTAAACCAAGTTGTATTTAAGAGCAGAATTAAGAATTACTCTTTCTTCCTACAATCTAACTCTTTTTGAATAAGAGAGGCAAATTCATAATTTTCATCAGAAACAGCATCACGAATCATCTGACTCAGTTCATCATCAGACTTTTCCGAAAGAAGAGACCCCTGATGTTGTTCTGCTCCAGTTGATGTCTCTTCATCCTCATCATTCTCAGAATGTGCTATCGTTTCAGAATGTATATCGAGTATAATACCCGATTTTTCAATTATCTCTTCGTAAGTATAAATAGGACAACCAAAACGAAGCGCTATAGCTATGGCATCCGATGTACGGGAATCAATATGAACAATGTCAGTACCACGCGTACAAACAAGTTCCGAATAAAAAATTCCTTCTTCAAGTTTGTAAATAGTTACTTCAAGCACTTCTATATCAAATGATTGGGCAAAATTATAAAACAAATCGTGTGTCAATGGACGAGATGGTTGAAGTCCTTCTATTTTTATTGCAATAGATTGTGCTTCTAAATTACCAATGATAATAGGTATTCTACGTGGACCATTCTCTTCTGAAAGCACTAATGCATAGGCTCCTGATTGCGTACGACTATAAGAAAGTCCGAGTATATTTAGTTTAATCTTCTTTTTCATGCTTAATGGCAGTAACGCGTTTATTTTTTGTTTTAAAACAGAGCATAACTTAGAATATCATTATGATGCAATATTTTAGAATATTAATGTAGTAAAAATATATTTATTGAGCATAAAAACAGACAACTTTCAAAGGTATTTATAAAAAAAGTTCGATTATTTGCTAGCAGGATTATAAATGTGTGAATTTCAACATTCTAAAAGAAATAAAATATCTAATTTATTTGCAAAATAAAAAATATTATATACTTTTGCAGTCCATAATTCTCGTGAGGTTTTACAAGTAGATGGCGCTGAAAGCCACTCACCTCCAGAAAACACGTTAAATTATTATTAAATGTACGCAATTGTAGATATTGCTGGGCAGCAATTTAAAGTTGAAAAAGATCGTAAAGTTTACGTTCACCGTCTAGATGCAGAAATTGATTCAACATTAAGCTTCGACAAAGTGTTGTTAATTGACAATGCTGGTGCAGTAAAAATTGGAGTTCCTGTAGTTGAAGGTGCTAAAGTAACTGCTAAAGTTTTAGCTCATGTAAAAGGTGAAACTGTTATTGTTTTCAAAAAGAAAAGAAGAAAAGGGTACAAGAAAAAGAACGGTCACCGTCAATTTTTTACTCAAATTTTAATTGAGAGCATAGTAGGATAATTTTTTTAGTAACGATTTAGTTAAAAAGACAAAATAAGATGGCACATAAGAAAGGGGTCGGTAGTTCACGCAACGGTCGCGAGTCAGAAAGCAAAAGATTAGGTGTTAAAATTTTTGGTGGTCAAACCGCTAAACCAGGTAACATCATTATTCGTCAAAGAGGTACTCAACATCATCCAGGTGTTAATGTGGGTATTGGTAAAGATCATACTCTTCACGCTTTAGTAGCAGGTATCGTTACTTTTCGCAAGAGAAGAGATAATAAATCATTTGTATCTGTTGTACCATTTCCAGCAGTATAAATTTTAGATTTAAATACTTTTTTAAACTCCTGAATTTGTTACTTTTGTATCAATTTCAGGAGTTTTTTATTTAACCTTTATAGATTTC
>JAYVSA010000095.1:0-7229 GCA_043775765.1 Breznakibacter sp.
GTTGTTCGGAATTTGTCCGCCCACCGAAACAATTACACCTTTTGGTGTTTCTAGGTCAATGATGTCGAGAACACGTTCAAATGTTAACTCATCGAAATATAAACGATCCGAAACGTCGTAGTCGGTACTTACGGTTTCAGGGTTGTAGTTAATTACAATTGAGCGGAAACCTTGCTCTCTCACAGTATTCAAAGCGTTAACCGAACACCAGTCGAACTCCACCGAGCTACCAATACGGTAAGCTCCTGATCCTAAAACGATTACCGATTTATTGTCGTGCTGAAACTCAATATCATGCTCAGTACCATTATAAGTAAGGTACAAATAATTGATTTGTGCAGGAAATTCACCAGCAAGCGTATCAATCTGTTTTACATAAGGGATGATACCGTTAGCTTTGCGGAAATCACGCACTTTAAGAAGATCCTTCTCAATATCTGAACTCTTGCTTTTGAAGATGAGGCGAGCAATTTGGAAATCACTAAAACCTATTTTCTTAGCTTTATGGATAGCCTCTTTTGAATCGGCATTTAAACCGTTGAATTTGGCAAGCACTGTTTCGTGGTTGGTAATATTCTTAAGTTTTTCAAGAAACCATTTGTCAATTCGAGATAATTCGTGAATCTCATCAACCGTCATGCCATTCTGAAGTGCTTGCGCAATGGCATAAACACGTTGATCGGTTGGTTCAGAAAGTTCTTTTAACACGCGTTCTTTGTCGAATTCGTGGTTAGCAACAAAACCGTGTTTGCCCTGACCAATCATACGCAAACCTTTTTGCATAGCCTCTTCAAAGTTACGGCCAATAGCCATAATCTCACCGACTGACTTCATAGAAGAGCCAATCTCCTTAGAAACGCCTTCAAATTTTCCCAAATCCCAACGAGGAATTTTAACCACAATGTAATCTAATGCTGGTTCGAAGAACGTAGACGTTACCTTAGTAACCGAGTTTTTAAGTTGATGCAAGCCGTAACCTAAAGCCAATTTAGCCGCCACAAATGCCAACGGATAACCAGTAGCTTTAGATGCCAATGCCGATGAACGCGATAAACGAGCGTTAACCTCAATAACACGGTAATCTTCTGAATAAGGATCAAGGGCGTATTGGACGTTACATTCGCCCACAATACCTACGCGACGAATGATTTTTATTGCTAATTCACGAAGTTTATGATATTCCGAGTTTGTAAGTGTTTGAGATGGTGCCACCACAATACTCTCACCAGTATGAATACCGAGTGGATCGAAGTTTTCCATGTTACAAACCGTAATACAGTTGTCGAAACGGTCGCGAACAACCTCATATTCAACCTCTTTCCAGCCTTTAAGCGACTCTTCAACCAAAATTTGGTTTGAATAAGAGAAAGCATTCTCGGCACGTTCTCTCAGTTCTTTCTCATTATTACAGAAACCAGAACCCATACCACCTAACGTGTAAGCGGCACGAACAATCATTGGAAATCCAATCACTTTAGAAGCCTCAATAGCTGCTTCAATACTTGTAACTGCTTTAGAAATTGGTGTTTTAACATCAATCTCGCGCAGAATATTTGCAAATATCTCGCGGTCTTCGGTGTTAATAATAGACTGTACGGGCGTACCCATTACCTGTACGTTGTATTTTTCAAGAATTTTGTTTTCAAAGAGTGCCACACCGCAGTTAAGTGCCGTTTGACCGCCCCAAGCTAATAGTATGCCTTGAGGTTTCTCTTTAATGATGACTTGTTCTACGAAAAAAGGAGTTACAGGAAGAAAATAGACCTTATCGGCAATGTTCTCTGACGTTTGAACAGTTGCAATGTTTGGGTTGATGAGTATGGTTTCAACGCCTTCTTCTTTTAGAGCTTTTAGAGCCTGTGAGCCTGAGTAGTCGAATTCACCCGCTTCACCAATTTTAAGTGCACCTGAACCTAAAACGATTACCTTTTTTACTTCTTTTGTCATCACGATAGATAATTATATATTTTGTTGCGAACAATTTTCTTTAAAAACGTCGTTAATCCGACAAAATTTAATGTATTTCTTTTAGAAGATAAATTCTACCAGAATTACCTAAATTATTGTCCTTGAGATTATTGCGTGAAAAAACGGCATGATAAACCGTAATTCACCACTTAAATCGACTGCAAAAATAGAATTTTTTTTCTAAATAATGTTTGATAAAACTGAATAATGTATATTTTTGCAAAGTTTAAGAATATTTATGCACTATTATACACTCTGCATTCATCTTCTTTATTATATTTGAACCCTCAAATTATTGTGTTCAATGGAAGAGTAGGTGTTTTTTGCTTGTGCTAAATTATATCTCAAATTATGAATTTAAAATCGAAAAGATTAGGAGCCATACGTCAAATCATTTTAACTCACAAAGTTGGGAGCCAAGATGAGATTTTGGCATTTCTAGAAAAGGGAGGAACGGTAACTACACAAGCCACACTTTCTCGCGATTTAAAATTTTTGAAAGTTTCTAAGGCGTTTGATAATGCAAATGGATACATCTACGTTTTGCCCGATACTGTGAATTCGAACAAGCAAAAAGAGGAGTTGGTGGCCGATGATTTTCAAATGAAGAAGATAGATGTTATTGACTTTTCGGGTAATATGGCGGTAATACGCACACAGCCTGGTTTTGCTAATAGTATTGCATCGGTAATTGATAGCCAAAATTTAAGGGAGGTTTTGGGAACTATAGCTGGTGATGATACGATACTCCTTATTATGCGTGAAAATATTTCGAGGAATGATCTGCTTACCGCTCTGTCTGTTGGCTTACCTGGAATAAAACGCAAAGTGTTATAATTTGATATTCAGAGAATTGTCTGTATGAAAGAGATGGAAATTTTAGTTGCTTCGGAGTTGCATATTCCTTATGTTAATATTATTCTTGAAACCATTGCCGAAGCGGCAAAAGTGAGAGGAACGGGTATTGCTAAGCGTAACCCCGATTATGTGAAGGCTAAAATATTAGAAGGAAAAGCAATTATAGCCTTATTTAAAGATGAATTTGCGGGCTTTTGTTACATCGAGTCGTGGGGACATGATAAATATGTTGCCAATTCGGGACTAATTGTGGTTGATAAGTTTAGAGGTCATGGTTTGGCAAAGGATATTAAAAAGATGGCTTTCGACTTGTCGAGAACTCGTTATCCTCACGCTAAAATATTTGGTTTAACCACGGGTTTAGCGGTGATGAAGATAAATTCGGAACTAGGTTATAAGCCTGTTACTTTTTCGGAACTCACTGATGATGAGTCATTTTGGAAAGGTTGCCAAAGTTGCGTAAATTTCGATATTCTTGAAAGAACTAAGCGAAAGCACTGTTTATGCACGGGAATGCTTTACGATCCTGAAAAGGAGGAGAAGATTAAACCGTTTATTGTTACCGAAAAAACGACCGATGAGCATAAGAGTTTCTCGGTTTGGGATAGATGGCTGAAGATAAAGCAGTTTTTGTTGATGAGGAGGAAGTAAAAGATGCTGTAGGGTCAAGATAGATATTAAAGAGTATAACTAATTGAAAATTAATATATTGTAATAAGATAGTCGGGCTACGAACCACAGACTACTGACTAAAAAAAATGATATGGAAAAGGTACTTTTAGCGTTTAGTGGAGGTTTGGATACCTCGTTTTGTGTGAAATATTTGAAAGAGGAGAAGGGCATGGAGGTGCATTCGGCGATTTCGAACACGGGCGGTTTTTCGGCTGAGGAGTTGAAGTTAATTGAGGAGAATGCTTATAAATTGGGCGTTGTATCTCATGTGGCGCTTGATGTTACCAAGTTGTATTACGAAAAATGTATTCGTTATATGATTTTTGGTAACGTGTTGAAAAACAATACTTATCCATTATCGGTGAGCTCGGAGCGTATTTTTCAGGCGCTTTCGATTGTGAATTATGCGCGCGAAATTGGGGCTACTCATATTGCTCACGGAAGTACGGGTGCTGGTAACGATCAAGTGCGTTTTGACTTGATGTTTCAGATTATAGCGCCTGATATTCAGATTATTACACCAATTAGAGATTTACGTCTTTCGCGTGCGGAGGAGATTGAATATTTGAAGGCTCGCGGCGTGGTTCGCGACTGGAAAAAGATGGATTATAGCATCAACAAAGGTCTTTGGGGTACGAGTGTTGGCGGAAAAGAGACATTGACATCGCACAAAACATTGCCTGAGGAGGCGTATCCAAGTCAGTTGACAAAACATGGTGAAGAGACTTTAACGCTTGAGTTTTATAAGGGTGAGGTGAAGAGTGTGAATGGGGTTCATTATGAGAATCCTATTGATGCTATTCGTAAAATTGAGGAGCTTGGAAGTGCTTACGCGGTGGGCAGAGACATGCACGTCGGCGATACAATTATTGGTATTAAAGGTAGGGTTGGTTTTGAAGCAGCAGCTGCGTTGATTATAATTAAGGCTCATCATTTGCTTGAAAAACACACACTTACAAAATGGCAGATGTATTGGAAAGAGCAATTGGCTAACTGGTACGGTATGTTTTTGCATGAGGCGCAATATTTGGAGCCTGTGATGCGTGACATTGAGGCTTATTTTGATAGCTCACAAGTGAACGTGTCGGGTAAGGTGTTTATTACTTTGAAGCCGTATCGTTTTGAACTGGTTGGTATTGAGTCGAAACACGATTTGATGAAGTCGGGATTTGGCGAGTATGGCGAAATGAACAATGCTTGGACGGGTGACGATGTTCGCGGATTTACGAATATTATTGGTAATCAGTTGAAGATTTTCAATTTCGTGAATAAGGGACAATTGGATATAAAATAAGGCTGAAGGGTCAAGGCAGAAGTAGACGTCCATTTATGGAGTCTCTAAAATTACCTCCTCCTGCCCCTCCAAGGGAGAGGAGGCGTGAAAGATTAAAATTATTGAAATGATTAAAGTAGGAATTATTGGGGGAGCTGGCTACACAGCTGGCGAACTTATTAGAATATTATTGACACATCCGAAAGCGGAAATTGCTTACATTCAGAGCACTAGTAATGGTGGGAATCCGATTACGGATGTGCATAACGATTTGTTTGGAGCTACGGATTTGAAGTTTGTGGCCGATGTGACGTTTGATGGCATTGATGTGATTTTCTTCTGTATGGGACACGGCAAGGCGAAAGAGTTTTTTGCTAAGCACCAAGTTCCTGCATCGGTAAAGGTGATTGATTTGGGTAACGATTTCAGATTGGCTAAAGATGCTGGTTCGTTTGTGTACGGCTTGCCAGAGGTTTTTAAATCGGATATTAAAAAGGCCAATCACATTGCCAATCCGGGATGTTTTGCAACGGCTATTCAGCTTTCGTTATTGCCATTAGCTGCAAAAGGTTTATTGAAAGAGGTTCATATTCAGGCTACTACAGGCTCAACAGGTGCTGGTCAGGCGCCATCGGAAACCACACATTTTAGCTGGAGAAACAATAATTTATCGGTTTATAAGGCTTTTTCGCATAAACATTTGGGTGAGATTCGTCAGACTTTAGTGCATTTACAACCTGATTTTAAGGCTGATATCAACTTTGTGCCGTTGCGTGGAAATTTCCCTCGCGGTATTTTTTCTTCTACCTATTTAGAGTGTGATCTGAATTTAGCCGATGCAAAAACTTTGTTTCGAGAGTATTACAAAGATCAGCAGTTTGTGTTTTTATCGGATGCCAACATCGATCTTAAACAGGTGGTTAATACCAATAAGTGTATTCTTTACTTAGAGAAACATGGCAATAAATTGCTAATTATCAGCATTATAGATAACTTAACCAAAGGTGCATCTGGACAAGCGGTTCAGAATATGAACCTGATGTTTGGATTACCTGAAAATGAAGGGTTGAGTTTGAAAAGTGTGGCGTTTTAAAGAATAACTATTAATACCAACCTCATGGATATTAAATTACAACTGATAATAGGATTTTCCTATTTGTATGGTTTTGTGGAATTGGTAATGGGTTTTGTGCAAAAGCGCAGGGGTACGGTAACTAAGTCTAGCGACAAAGGGAGTATTTGGTTATTAATTGGTTGTATTGCTTTAGGTTATATCTCCTCTTTCATGATTGGGTTTACTACAATTGGACGCGTGTATCATTGGGATATTTTTTTCGCTATTGGAGCTGCAATGGTTGTAATTGGTTCATTTATAAGGGTTAATGCCATTTTAACCTTAAAGCATCATTTTACTTATACTGTTACCAATGTTGAGAATCATGAGCTTATTGAAACAGGCTTGTATAAGTATTTGAGACATCCTGGGTATTTGGGACAAATTCTCATTTTTACGGGAGTAGCAACGGGATTATCTAACTGGTTATCAATTACTTTAATGTTTGTTTTTGTGATGATTGGCTTCAGTTACAGAATACAAGTTGAGGAGAAATTTTTGGTTGCCGAAATGGGTGAGAAATACATCAATTATCAAAAAAGAACAAAGAGGCTGTTTTTTGGGATTTATTAAAACTCTATAACCTACCTCAAATCCTCAAAGAGAGCAGAATATTGAAATACATTATTATAAATATTTGAATATCAGAGTAATGAAATTATTTGACGTTTATCCGCTTTTTAACATCACTCCCACTAAAGCCGATGGCTGTTATATGTGGGACGAAAACGGCACCAAGTATCTCGACCTTTATGGTGGGCATGCCGTTATTTCTATCGGACACTCTCATCCTCATTACATTAAGCGCATTAGCGATCAGTTAAATGCTATTGGTTTTTATTCTAATTCGGTTCAAAATCCGCTTCAAGTGGAGTTAGCTGAAAAATTGGGTAAGGCTTGTGGATTAGACGATTACTCGCTTTTTTTATGTAACTCGGGTGCGGAAGCAAATGAGAATGCCTTTAAATTGGCCTCTTTTCATACTGGGAGAAAGAAGATTATAGCTTTTAAACGCGGATTTCACGGGCGAACTTCGGCGGCTGTTGCGGCTACTGATAACGCTAAAATAGTGGCGCCAATAAATGCCAATCACGATGTCATCTTGTTGCCATTCAACGATTTGAAAGCGGTGGAACAAGAACTTAAAAAAGAAGATGCTTGTGCACTTATCGTAGAGGGCATTCAAGGAATTGGTGGAATTTATGTGCCAGATGCTTCTTTCTTGCAAGAGGTTCAAAAACTCTGTAAAAAACACGGAACGGTTCTGATTTTAGATGAAGTACAATCTGGCTACGGACGTTCGGGTAAATTCTTCGCTTTCGAATACGCTGATATTAAGCCTGA
>JAYVSA010000096.1:0-2176 GCA_043775765.1 Breznakibacter sp.
TAATTACCAACGGTATTCAGAGCGGACACATGAAACTCCATTTGCAAAACATTCTTCATTCACTAAAAGCCACAGAAATTGAAAATGACGAAGCTGTAGACTATTTTACGAACAAAACGGTGAGCTACTCTCTTGTTGCTGCATTCTTAAAAGAGTTACGAAAAGAGAATGTATAGAAACCACAACGAAATGAATTTTAGGGCAAATGGTAAATTGTTGCTTACCGCAGAATATTTGGTTTTACATGGTGCTAAAGCATTGGCTATACCCCTAAAATTCGGCCAAAACTTATCAATTTCACCTACAAAAAATTCCCAAATAGAATGGGAAGCCTTTACGCCAAAGGGATTATGGTTTTCGGCTTCGTATGACGCTCAATGGAACATAACCAAATGTAGCAACATTGCTTTAGCCAAGAGGTTAAAATCTATTCTTAAAAAAGCTGTCGAGCTCTCTACTCTAACAACACATGAGCTCATAGGAAACAAAATTACTACAAAACTCGAATTTCAATCGGAATGGGGATTTGGGAGTAGTAGCACACTGGTATCTCTTTTGGCTCAGTGGCTACAAATAAATCCATACGAACTGCTTGCCCTCACATTTGGTGGTTCAGGATACGACATTGCATCTGCAACATCCAATAAACCAACAATTTACCAAACAGCACAAAATTATTCGCCCACGGTAATAGATGCAAATTTCAATCCTCCATTTACCAATAATATTCTATTCTTCTACCTCGGACAAAAACAGACATCTGCTCCTGAGGTGGTAAAATTTCAAAACATCAAACCCAGTAATGAACTTATTGCACAAATAAATGATTTAACCAATAACATCGTGAAGTGCCCTACCCTTCTAGAGTTTCAAGAATTACTGAAAGCACATGAGCAATGCATAAGCAACTATATTGGCATGCCTTCCATCAACCAAACCATAGAAATAGATTCCACGGTTTTTAAATCGTTGGGTGCTTGGGGTGGCGACTTTGCCATGGCAGCCACTTCCAATGTAGCTCTAACACGTGAAAAACTCAATAAAATGGGCTACACCACGCAGTTTGCCTACAACAACTTACTCTACTAAATACCTTTTGAATATTCGTTATGAGTTCAACAACTAAATTAAGCAACCAAGTAACCTTCAATGCTCCATCAAATATTGCAATAGTAAAATATTGGGGTAAAATAGGCGTTCAAGAACCAATCAATCCAAGCATTTCATTTACACTAAAAAACTCATTTACAACAACATCTGTAACATATTTACCAAAAACAGAGAATAAACAAATTGAAGCCAAGTTTCTCTTCGAGGAGAAAGAAAATAGGCAATTTGCGACTAGAGTTATTCAATATCTTGAGTCTGTTAAAGAAGAGATACCTTTTATCACCCGTTTTCAGTTACTCATTGAGAGCAAAAATAGTTTCCCACATTCGAGTGGTATTGCCTCATCGGCAAGCTCTATGGCAGCTCTAGCACTCTGCCTAACAGATATTCAAAAAACATTAAATAACTCAACATCCATAAATTACCAGCACGCCTCTCATTTGGCTCGTTTAGGTTCGGGAAGTGGGTGTAGATCGATAAAAGGAAAATGGAATTTATGGGGGAAAACGCCATTGCAAGCCAATAGCTCAAACCTTTATGCCGTAGAAATTGAAGCCATTGCACCAATCTTTAATACCTTGTGCGACACCATTTTAATCATAGACCCAGAAAAGAAAAAGACCTCGAGCACAGCAGGACACTCCCTCATGAACGACCATCCATTTAAGGCTGGTCGAATAGTACAAGCCAACCAAAACATAAAAACTCTACTCGCAACATTAGCAAGTGGCGATTTTGATAAATTTATAGAGATAACTGAAAATGAAGCACTGACACTTCATGGACTAATGCTAAGCTCAAATCCAAGTTATACCTTGCTTTTACCAAATACCCTTGTGGCCATACAAAAGATTAGAGATTTTAGAGAACAAACACATCTTCCCCTCTGTTTTACCCTCGACGCAGGCCCAAACATTCACCTCATCTATCCGAGTGAGGTAAGTGATCAAATAGTACCATTTATAGAAACTGAATTATTGTCGCTTTGCTTTCAAAAAAAAGCTATATTTGATATTATTGGAAATGGCGCAATTCAAATAAAAGCATAATAATGAACTACTTAGCA
>JAYVSA010000097.1:0-5075 GCA_043775765.1 Breznakibacter sp.
CACAGCCCGTGAGATGTCCAAAGAGCTCGGTAAACTCGAAGGGTACTCCGATGAAGAAGCCGAACAAGTTTATCGAACTATTGCTTTAGGAGCACTTAAGTACTTCATTCTTAAGGTCGATCCGAAGAAAAACATGACCTTTAACCCAAAAGAATCCATCGATTTTAATGGCAATACTGGTCCGTTTATTCAATATACTTATGCCCGTATTCAATCTATTTTCCGCAAGGCAAAAGAGAAGGGGTTAGATGTTCCTTCACAACTGAATACGGCTCTAGCACTCAACGAAAAAGAGTCGCAGTTGGTTAAAATGATGGCCAATTTCCCAAATGTGGTAGCCGAATGCGGAAAAGTTTATAGCCCAGCCGTTGCCGCAAATTTTGTATATGAATTGTGCAAAGAGTATAACAGCTTTTATCATGATAATCAAATACTTGCCGAGGAAAATGCAGACATTCGCAACATGAGATTGGTGCTTTCAAAAGCAGTAGCATCGGCCATAAAAAATGGGTTTTGGCTTTTGGGCATCGAAGTACCAGAACGTATGTAATACCGAATAACTACTTTTTAATATATTGACAATGAGTACGAAACGAATGATTGCCCCATCTCTTTTAAGTGCCGACTTCACCAAGTTAGGTGCCGAAATAGAGAAGATTAATAACAGTGACGCCGATTGGGTTCACCTCGATATTATGGATGGTTGTTTTGTGCCAAATATTTCGTTCGGAATACCCATTCTTCAATCTATTAAAGCGCTGAAAAAGAAGCCTTTCGATGTGCATTTGATGATTGATTTACCACAAAATTACGTAAAGGAGTTTAAAGAGGCTGGTGCCGATATTTACAATTTTCACATCGAAGCTTGCAAGCACGCACATCGTTTGGTTCAAGCCATTAAGGCCGAGGGAATGATGGCGGGCATTACACTCAATCCGCACTCTCCCGTGCATCTTTTAGAAGATATCATTGCAGATTTGGATATGGTTTTGCTGATGTCTGTAAACCCAGGTTTTGGAGGTCAGAAATTCATTCCCAACACCATTGAAAAGGTTAGCCGTATGCGCGAACTCATCGAACAAAAGAGTAGCCGAGCGCTTATTCAGGTAGATGGGGGCGTAGACAACAGCAATGCTAACACGCTTTTCAATGCTGGTGCCGATTGTTTGGTGTCGGGCAGTTATCTTTTTAAAGCGTCTGATTTTAATGCCACAGTAAAAGCTCTAAAGAAATAATTACGATTTTTGAACGTAAGCTCTTCCCCACCCTTCCAAATAAAGATAACTCTCGGTGCCCATATTAAAGAGTAAATCGAGAATAGATAAATGTGGGGTAAAGGAGTGTCTATCATTAAAAACTTGCCAGTAAGGAGGCTGGGGTATTGAGGTATCAATAGATTGTTTACTATTAGCCAAAAGGCGCAAGTCATTATCAATCAGCTGATTATTTACATCCATTAATACAACCTGTTTCTCTTTTGAGAAATCGAGTAATTGAAGAATTAACCTAAGAAGCTCCGCATTGTATTCAAATAAAAAAGTGTGTTGTTTGGTGTAAAAGCCAACAAAATCATCTTCATAATACTCAAAAAAGGGCGATGATTTATATGCCGCCGAAATCGATCGCCAATGTATTTGTTGCCATCTGGTATCATAAGCAATTCTTACGTCTTTAAACCTCATTCCCATACTGTGCCCATTTACAACGGGCACGGTGAGAGTTTGTATTCCATTTGCGCCAATAATATTGCAACGATTCCGATAGGTTTGCTTCTGATAAATATCTGAAGCATCGAGTTGAAGCGTTTGGTAATTAGCCAGCGCACAAAAAAGATCAACAGAAGGTAAGTAAAGGTTTGGTAAAACACAACTGCTATTGTTCATCTTCAAATGAGTCTAACGTAGTGGCATAAAAAAACGATCGGAACGAAGCTGATGATCCATTCCTTTATTGAAGTCGTTGGAGAGAACCACGTAAGAGGCCACACCAATAATATGATTCTCCGGAACAAACCCCCAATAACGGCTATCAAAGGAGTGTCCGCGGTTGTCGCCCATTACCCAATAGTAATTTTGCTTAAAGGTATAGGTTTCGGCGGGCTTATCATTTATAAAAAACTTACCATCTTTCTGCACCAACGTGTTGCCTTCATAAACGGTAATAATGCGCTGATAGAGCGGAAGAATATAAGATGACAAGGTAACGCAACGACCCTTTTGGGGTACCACAATTGAGTTGATGTTGTCACAATTATTCTGATATAAAGCTGTTTGGAACGGAAAAATGAGTCTATCTGGTAATGCTGCATTTACGGAATATGGCGGTAATATCGAATCAACACCGAAAAGATTTAGGGCAAATGGAAATGGCAATTCAACGTAGGCCTTTTGAGTGTTATAGGTAATTCTCAGTCCGCTAAACTTAGAGATAAGCTCCCTATTTTTGACGGAATCTAACTCTATACGACGTACCGTTTTGAGATTCTCCAAACTCTTCTTTCCATTAACAAAGACTTCACCACGCCTGATAGAAATTGTGTCAGACGGTAATCCAACAAGGCGTTTCAGGTAGCGTTCTCTATTTACAACAGCCTGATACCTCAGAGTCATACCCTTAAACGGTCCTGCTCCATGAAGTCGAAAAAGATAGAGATATTTCTCATTCTTGCTATCGACAAAAACGCTGTCTCCTTCAGGATAGTTAAATACAATAACATCGCCATGGCGTAAATTACCTATTCCACCGAGGCGAGTATAGGCGAATGTGCTATTTTGAAAAATTCGGTTCCCAAGAATTGTTTTATTGAGAATCACCATGTCGCCACTTCTTAAATTGGGTTCCATAGAGGAAGATGGAATGGTGTAAAACTCAAAGAAGATGTTAGTAATATTTTGGAGTAGAATAATGGCAAGAAAGATGGCTACACTCCATTCAAGCAGGTAAAAGAGTACTTTATTCAATCGTAATTTAAGAGCCAACAGAGAGGTCCAATAGGTTGGTTTAATATAGAAAACCAAAGAGACAAGGGATAGTATTGCCATGATTAGAGACCAGTTGATGATGGCAATTAATAAGATGATTATTGATGAAATTAAAAAGCGTATGCGTCTCATGTCTGATGATTAAAAACAAAAAAGGTTGCTTCACCGCCTTGCGAGCAGAAAGCAACCTTTAAAAATTATAATATTACTCTGATTTAACGAAAGTAAAGAATCTATCCCAACGAATATTAAAAGGAAAGCTCTTGTCTTTATCCAATGAAAGCCAAATCACTATTGGCTTTCCAACAATATGATCTTCTGGTACAAAACCCCAATAGCGGCTATCGGCAGACATATGACGATTGTCGCCCATCATAAAATAGTAGTTCATTTTAAACGTGTAAGAGTTCGCCTCTTTACCGTTAATCGATATTTTACCATTTTTAACTTCGAGTTTATTGCCTTCATACGAGGTGATGATGCGTTCATACAAGAAAATAGTATTTAAATCGAGCGGTACGGTAACACCTGCTTTTGGCATCCAAATAGGCCCGTAATTATCTCTGCTCCATTTATAATGGCTACTATGTGGAAATACCTGCGGAGTGATTGTATCAACTTTATCAACCTCAATCTCTATACTTTTTATGAATGGCGAAGCTTTAACAATTTCAAGTTTCTCGGCAGTAAGAGGAAGACGATAACTCGGTCCGTAACCAATTCCTCCTCTGTCATCTTCAGACATCTCCAATTTATCGAGAAATGTGCTGTTGATTGGTGTTCCATCGGTAACCACATCGTAAAAGTGTTGCAAATATTTTGGATTAACCGTAGCTTTTCCATTGATGTAGACTTGATTGTTACGAACTTCTAACGTATCACCAGCAACAGCAATACAGCGTTTTACGTAATTGTCGCGTCTATCAACTGGGCGGTAAACAACCTCACCAAACACATCACTATTCGATTTAACTATTTCTCGACCGTAATGACATATAAATTGTTTTATTTCATATTCATTGCTAAACTTCTTACCTGCCACAACATTCGGGTTACGACTTACAAAATCTTGTCCTCTATCGAGTATAATGCTGTAATAATCAGGGTTCGGGATATTAAAAGCTACCGTATCGCCCGCTGGAAAATTAAAGACAACAATGTCTCCACGTTTCACGTTATCTAAACCAGCCAATCGTTTATAGCCCCAATTAGGCCACTCGGTATAGGAATTAGTATTCAGCAAAGGGAACGTATTTTGAACCAAGGGGAAACCAATTGGTGTATTGGGCATTCTTGGTCCGTAACTCACCTTACTTACAAACAAATGATCACCTACAAGGAGTGATTTCTCAAGAGACGATGTTGGTATTTTATAGTTCTGAAAGAAGAATAAATTAATAAAATAGACCGCTACGAGTGCAAAAACAATGGCATCGAGCCAACTCACCCAACTTGCAATAGGTTTACCATCTTTAGGCTTCTTCCAAAAATCCCAAGGCACCATTTTAGAGATGTAAACATCATAAACAATAGGCAAACCAATAAGAAGCCAATAAGAACCTATCCATATAACCATAAGTAAATAGATAAGAGTAGCTAAACCAAACTTAACCCACTTCATAAAAGGAAGATCCAAATATTTTTTTATATCAAACATAATTATAGATTAAGTAAGTTATTCATTCCAAGAAATCCTTTATTGTTTTTGGTAAACTCCGCAGCCAAAACAGCACCTAGCGCAAACCCTTCTCTCGATTTGGCACTGTGATGAATAATTACTTCATCAACACTCGATTCATATTTAATGGTATGAATACCTGGCACTGCGCCTTCGCGAACCGCCTCAATTGGTAATTGGCCGGCTTGACTGCCATTACCTAAAACCCAACTGTCTACCGAAGAGTTATTTTCAATAATACCCTCCGCTAAAGTAATTGCAGTGCCACTTGGAGCATCTAGTTTTTGGGTATGATGCACCTCAACCATAGAGGCTTTATACCCCTCTGCTCTATTCATCAATTTTGCTAAATACTTATTTAACTCAAAGAAAATATTGACTCCTAAACTAAAGTTAGAGGCATAAAAAAATGTTTG
>JAYVSA010000098.1:0-9456 GCA_043775765.1 Breznakibacter sp.
TTGAGAAAGGTGCGCGTTTTTATGATGGTGATTTTGTTCAAATGTCTGAAGAAAATGTGCTTATTATTGAGGGTATTCACGGCGTAAACCCGAGTTTAACAACCTCTATTACCGACGATAAAAAGTTTAAAATATACGTATCGGCTCTTACCTCTCTAAATTTAGATAGTCACAACAGAGTAAGCACCACCGATAACCGCTTAATACGTCGTATTGTGCGCGATTACAAATACCGGAACTACTCGGCGCGTGATACCATTTCGCGTTGGGAGAGCGTTCGTAGAGGTGAAGATATGCACATCTTTCCATTTCAAGAGAATGTTGATGTCCTTTTTAACTCGGCTCTTTTATATGAGTTGGCCGTATTAAAACCTTATGCCGAACCAATCTTGCTTCAGGTACAACCCAACCAGCCCGAATACTGCGAGGCTGCCCGATTAATCCGTTTCTTTAGCTATTTCAAACCACTGCAACCCGATGAAATTCCACCAACCTCTATTTTGCGAGAATTCTTAGGAGGAAGTAGTTTTATTTATTAATAAAAAGTCGAGTATCATCGGCCCAAATTCACGTGCTCATGAACTTCCTTGCTCATCTTTATCTTTCTGGTGATTCGGCAGATGTACGAATGGGCAATTTCATTGGCGATTTTGTAAAAGGAGGCCAACACGCTCACTATAAACCCGACATACAAAAGGGTATAATCATGCATCGTGCCATAGACACTTTTACCGATAGCCATTCATTGGTTAAAGAAGCTGGCAATATTCTAAGGCCTATTTATGGTCGATATTCATTTGTAGTTACAGATGTTTTCTTCGACCATTTCTTGGCCAAAGACTGGCCATTGTACTCACCACAACCACTCTCTGAATTTGTAGACGAGGTACATAAACAGCTCCTCTATCGCTATTTTCAATTACCCAATGAGGTGAAAGGATTCTTGCCTTTTATCATCAAAAGCAGGCGCTTGGAAAACTATAAGAATTTCGAATCGCTTGAACGTGCATTGGCAATTATGAGTAACAATTCGAGCTTACCACCGTTTAGTAAACAGGCCATTGAAAATTTACAAGAAAATTACAAAGCTTATCAAACTATTTTCAACGCCTTCTTTGCTGATTTACAGGCATATTGCTACATTAACTATTTTTCGGCTTAATACTCCAAAAATCGTACTCCTCGTTAAAACCGAATTATCTTAACCACCTTATTTTTAGCCATATACCCATTAATAATTGCCTTGGCATCGGCATTTGGTTTCTGACTGTAAAAATATTCGCTCAACTGCTCCACATTAGCGGTTGCCTCACTTTTATCAATCCATCCAAAACCTTTAAACTCGTTCTTCTCAATAACTACAAACGACAACTCATCAACCCTTCTACCGTGGTCGAAAATAATGGCATTAGGTGCAAAAAAGCCCAATGTGTCTAAGGCATGCTGAACGTGTAAATTATAATTGCTAACATCCTCAGAACCAATACAAATACCCTACACTTTTTCTCCTGATAATTTAAACAAGGCTTACCATCAAATTCATGAGTGCAATAAGCAGGACATAATTGATGAAAATCGCAAAACTCTGCGAGCCACTCTTTGCCTTCATTGGGCGTATCAAAAGTGACAAAAGGGATGTTTCCATCAAGAGGTTTTATGGCGAGTGACAATACCTCATCTTGAAAACAACTAAAAAGTCCGACTTGAGTTTTGAGCTTACGTCGAGTTTTATTAAGTTCGGGCTTATTGCTATTAATCTCCTCCGACTCAAGTAAAAGCGCAATAAGCTCACTGCCAGTAAGAAAGCAATCGAACGAGGCGGTAGTATTTTTAATCTTCCCCCCCTTACTACTACCCGATTGTACAAAATGGCTCGGAATACGACGTTTTAAATTCTTGCTCTTACCAATATATATCAGGTCATTTTTGCTATTATAAAAATAGTAAATGCCAGTTTTAGATGGAATGGTCGTTAGCAGTTTCACATCGAACAGAGTGGAATAAACTCTCTCCTTAACCGTTAGAGGTTTTTCGTCAACACCATTGACTGGCAACCCTTTTGAAAGGCATATTTGAAACAAAGCAACCGTTGCAAAGGCATCTCCGCGTGCACGGTGCCTATCGGTGATTTCAATTCCTAAATCGGCGCAAATATTACCCAAGCTGTAACTTTTATAACCTGGCAAATATCGCCTACTTGCAGTAACAGTACAGATTGTTTTTCGGTTATAATCGTAGCCCAAAGAGGCAAACTCACCCCTAATAAAATTGTAATCGAACGAAACATTGTGTGCTACAAAGACCGCCTCATCCGTAATCTCCACAATACGCTTTGCAATTTCGGAAAAAGTAGGCGCATCGGCCACCATTGTATCGGTAATGCCCGTTAAGCGTGAAATAAATGGCGGAATTGCACGTTCTGGGTTAATGAGCGTTGTAAATTCATCAACTATCTGATAGCCATCGTATAAGAAAATAGATATTTCCGTAATCTTTCCACTACTCGAATTACCACCAGTAGTCTCAATATCTACTATTGCAAATTTACTCATCAACCATACAATTTTAAAGGTTAAAAGAACAATAAATATTGCAATAATGAAAATCTTAATCTATATTTGAATCCAGAAACATACAACTGCGTCAATTATTTGATTGTTGAACTCAACGTTAAAAAATGAACGAGCAAGCTATTACTTTCAAAATTGGGCCTCAACCGAAAGGTTGCTTTTAAGCACAGAGGATCTTTGCGAATTCAATGCCCTCAAATCCTATTTATAGGAGTTCAAATAATCCAAGTTGATGCAGTCCTTATAGTAAAACCCCTTCAGAACATAAGTTTTGAAGGGGTTTTTATTTTGTCGATGACACTACAGAGATTAAAACAAGTGCCATTTATATTCTCATTTACATCCTACTCTTACATTTTTAAAGTGACTTTTGATTTCACTCTTCTTTAAATTGATGAATCTGCTTATCTTGAATTCTAGCCACAAAAACAACCATCGCCAGAGCTCCAATTAAAGCATAAAGCATATCCGATTGTGTATCCCAAACATAACCCTGCGTTCCCAAAAATGAATCGCCAGCTTCTTTGGTTAATGCCGATACAAACCACTCTATAAGCTCATAAACGGCACTTATAGCAAGACAAATGGAGAGAGTTATAAAGGATGTCCAACCCTTTCCATTAACAATATTCTTACGAATAAATAGCTCGCGAATAACCAATGCTGGCACAAAACCCTGAGCAAAATGACCCAGTTTATCGTAGTTGTTACGCGATAAATTAAAAACATCTTTGAGCCAACCAAAGAATGGCTCTTCGGCGTAGGTATAATGTCCACCAATAAATAAGATATAACAATGAATCAGAATAAAAATATAAGTGAATGTCGTGAATCGAAACTTTTGAAAGGTAACAAGAAGCGCCATAAAGCCTACTAAAGCTGGCGCAACCTCCAGAATCCAAGTAAAATAGTCGTGCGGATGAATAGCCGAAACAATTAAACCTACAAAGAATATTACTATGATAATTGCATGTTTCATGTAAAAGGATTTTTTCAAATATATAATGATATAAACTTAATAAAACTACTGCTATGGTACAAAGTATTTTCTTAAAAACAAGTCTAAAACGTATCCTAAATGGATTTTGACGACGAAATACGATATATATTTGAGTTTTTGATTAAATAGAGTTTTTGATATTTCAAAAACATTAACTTTGCCACACAAAATTTCTAAAGGTTTACATCGTGGATATATTTGATAGATTAAAACAAGGAATGGGTCCTCTTGGACAGTATAGTAAAGAGGCTCATGGCTATTTTACCTTCCCAAAATTAGAAGGTGAGATAAATCCAAGAATGATTTTTCGTGGAAAAGAGGTTCTTACATGGAGCTTGAACAACTATTTAGGATTGGCTAACCACCCAGAAGTGCGCAAAGCAGATGCCGAAGGGGCTGCCCAATATGGTATGGGGTATCCAATGGGTGCTCGTATGATGTCGGGAAACTCAACGAAACACGAGCAACTGGAGCAACAATTAGCTGAATTTGTAGGCAAGCAAGATGCTTACTTATTGAACTTTGGATACCAAGGTATGATCTCGGTTATTGATACACTTGCCTCAAGAAATGATGTAATTGTTTATGACTCGGAGGCACACGCTTGCATTATGGATGGTATTTTCCTGCATAAGGCAAAAGGTGGAAAAAGCTTTGTTTATCCGCACAACGATATGGTTAGATGCGAAAAAATGCTAGGTTTTGCTAAGAAAAATGCTGAAGCTAATGGCGGTGGTATTTTAGTAATTACCGAAGGAGTTTTTGGTATGGCTGGCGATTTAGGTAAACTTGACCAAATTGTGAAACTAAAAGAGAAATTCAGTTTCAGACTTTTGGTAGATGATGCTCACGGTTTTGGCACAATGGGTAAAACAGGTGCTGGCGTTGGCGAACACATGGGTTGTCAAGATGGTATTGATGTTTATTTTGCAACATTTGCAAAGTCTATGGCAGGAATTGGTGGTTTTGTGGCAGCAGAAGAGGCTGTTATTAACTACATGCGTTACAATATGCGTTCGCAAATATTTGCAAAATCGCTACCAATGCCTATGGTTATTGGTTCGTTAAAACGTTTAGAGTTGTTAAGGACAAAACCTGAATTAAAAAATCAACTTTGGACGGTGGTAAACGCTCTTCAAGCAGGATTACGCAAAGAAGGTTTTAATATCGGTGATACAGAATCTCCAGTAACACCCGTTTATTTGGATGGCTCTATTCCAGAAGCCACTCAATTAATCATGGATTTACGTGAAAATTATGCTTTATTCTGTTCTATTGTGGTTTACCCAGTAGTTCCTAAAGGTGTGATTATGTTAAGGCTAATACCTACAGCTGCTCACACATTGGCAGATGTAGACTATACAATTAAATGTTTTAGAGATATTAAAGATAAACTTCGCTCAGGAAAATATAAGAGTGATAAAGTTCCTTCAATGGCTCAATAAACTAATATATCGATAAAAAAAGGGAGCCATAACGACTCCCTTTTTTTATCGATAATTAGCTTTTAAATCTTCTTGTACCCAAATAGCGCTCAGCTTCTAAAGCAGCCATGCAGCCGGTTCCCGCAGCAGTAATTGCCTGTCGGTAGTGCATATCGGCAACATCACCACACGCAAATACGCCTGGAATATTTGTTTTTGGAGTACCTGGAACAACCGTGATATATCCTACCTCATCGGTGGTAATGTAATCTTTAAAAATTTGAGAATTAGGCTCATGGCCAATAGCCAAAAAGAATCCATCAATTTTTATATCAATCTCTTTTTCTTCGGGCGTGCCTTGTTTGTGAATAAGCGTTGCACCTTCTACTACGCCATTACCATAAAGTCCTTTGGTATTACACTCCCACATCACCTCAACATTGGGGGTTTTAAAAACCCTATCTTGCATTACCTTTGAAGCCCTTAAGTTGTCTTTACGAACAATTAAATAAACCTTGCTCGCAATATTTGAAAGATATAAAGCCTCTTCAACAGCAGTATCTCCACCACCAACCACACCTACAGCACGATTCTTATAGAAGAAGCCATCGCAAGTCGCACAGGCAGAAACACCCGACCCAGCATACTTTTGCTCATCGGGCAAACCCAAATATTTGGCAGTTGCTCCCGTAGAGATAATTAGTGTTTCGCACTCTACAATTCTCGTATCGTCTATGGTTATTTTATATGGAGATGATGACAAATCGGCTTTTGTAGCCACACCCCAACGAATATCGGCACCAAAACGCTCTGCTTGCTGTTTTAAATCTTCCATAAGCTCGGGGCCAGTAATGCCTTTGGGATAACCCGGAAAATTTTCAACCTCGGTAGTTGTAGTGAGCTGGCCGCCTGGTTGCATTCCCTGATACAATACGGGCTGAAGATTGGCTCTTGAGGCATAAATTGCGGCCGTGTAACCGGCTGGACCTGACCCAATAATCAACACTTGAACTTTTTCTACCTCACCACTAACAACCTGATTAGTAGATTTTTCAGAGATATCCATTTTTTGAAATAGAGACATATATTAAATTTTTTATTATTTACGATCGTTTATAAATTAAGCAAATCCCATATTCCCAAAATACAAAATAAAGAGAAATGAATATAACATATCACCTTTAAACAGAATTATTGATAAAAAGTTTGTTCTCAAAGCAATGATTCAAACGATAGACTCGAGCCTATCTGCCATTGTTTTTGTCTTAGATTTACGGCATACCTGCATTCAAAGATAGTTCTTCAAACGATAATCCGCCAACACATCCCAATCCATTTTCAACATTGGAGTATACTTTAACAGGATCTAAAAAAGGAACACCGCTGTATCCTTCGGCAATCTTCCGGCTCCTATAATACTCAAAATAATCGTTTGATAGGCTATACAACTTAAAATCAACCAATTTATCAGTTTCCCCATCAAGGAGTCGCAAATATCTTTTGGGAATTTTAACCTCAATGGTGTATAACATTCCTTCGATGGAATAATCGGTAAAAAGTCCTTCGAAATCTATTCCAGTCCATACACCACCAGCTTGTATGGCCGACAGAAACACTTTGTCATCTTTGCTAAAATCAATCTTTTCGGTTTGCGTTTCAACAGAACCGTTCAAACGGACTTTAGAAATTATTGAAAGTTGATAATAGTTACTGATTCCTATAGAATCTCTGAATTGGATCTTACAAACCATCATAGAATCGCTTGCGTTGCTGGTGAGAATACTTCCCTGAACGGTATCAACTTTTTGAATAAAAATAGGTTTAGGAATTATTGTGCTACCCGTTAGTCTTATCGTGGTATCAGCAATGTACTTTATAGTATATCGTATTGAATGCTTTAGTATAACAAATGGAATTTTAACCCAACTTGTCGTTCCCATATAAGGTGTTTCTGAAACAAGTGTATCATTGGCATAAATGTAAATTATGCCATTCTCCGAAGCGCGTTCATTTTCAGGGATATTTATAGAAACGCTTTTACTAATATTTACTTGAAGAATTGAATCGTTTTGAAGAAATGCGTATAAAACACGTTGCGATGAATCGTTCGTTGGCGTATAAGGCAACTCCTTTTCGCAAGCAATAAGTATTAATACCGAAATCAAAATTGCTACTCTCCTCATCTTAATAAAATTAGAACTTTACGGTTAGGCGAACATAAGGAATTGGAACTGGAAAAATACTGAGTTGCATGAGTGTTTTAGATACTCCTCCGTCTGAAGTTGGAGTATCTTTAAAGTAAATAAAGAACGGATTTTCTCTGCCATACACATTATACACACCAAAACTCCAAATACGTTCTCCCCAAGGCTTTTCTTTCGCGAAGGTGGCGCTAATGTCGAGCCTATGATAATTGGGCATTCTGTACCCGTTTCGTAGCCCAACCATCTCTGAATATTGATTTTCACTACTTGAGAATGGCGATGGCATTGTTGGTGAATAATACTTTTGAGTTGGAAGAGTAACCGCATTGCCCGACCCAAAAATCCAATTAGCCGCAAACTCAACACCTCTTCTAGCCTCGTAAGAGAGCGAGATAGATATATCATGACGTCTATCAAATCGGGCAGGGAACTCAACGCCATTATTAACCTGAGCAAATTCATGAGTTGTTTTAGATATTGTGTACCCAAACCACCCCGTTAGCTTGTTGCTCTTTACCTGATAAAGAAACTCTAAACCATAAGAAACGCCATTTCCCGATGTCAATTGATTAGAAAGAGTGGACGACATACCAAAAAGACCCGACCCATCTTTTACATCGAGTATATTTTCCATTGTTTTATAATACCCTTCAGCGGAAAACGTTGAATGATTTAATACTTCCCACTCAAAACCCATAGAAGAGAGGTTAGATAAGAGCGGTTTAATCTCGGAGGTTACTGGAAACCACAAATCGGTTGGAAGTGAAATCAAAGAGGAGTTCACCAGATGCAGAAATTGTGATGTACGGCAATAAGCGGCCTTCAATGCTAGTTTCGAGGTTGCTAAATACCTAAATGACAGACGTGGTTCTGCACTAAAATAAGTCCTCGATGGTGCAAAATACGTCATTAAACGAATGCCCATATTCATTTTAATTCTACGACTTACAACAATATCATCTTCAAAATAGAGATGCATTTCATTGCCCTTTATGAGATTTCCACCAAAAACAGTGTCAATTGAAACCGTCGATTCTAGTATCTGCTTTTTCAATTGAACTCCTGGTTGAAAAAAATGAATCGTATAATTTAATCCAAATTTAATTGTGTGTGACGTGTTAGGCAAATAATCAAAGTCGAGCTTGGCAATTCCATCCGTAACACCACTATAATAACTCTTGTTGGATGATGAGTAGCTTTTACCAATGGCACTGTATTCTTCTACATCGAAAACATAACGATAGCGAGTAAACGCAACTTGACTGTTACAAAACAGATTGCTCTTCAACAAATAATTCCATCGTACCGAACCACAAACATTTCCCCATGAAACATTATTTGAATCATAGACATTGTATTGGCTTTGATTTGCGTCTGTAGCAATTGTAAATTGTTGGTTATTGTATTGAGACGAAAAGCTATCGTAACTGGTAAAGAAAGAGCCATAAATTCGACTCCGAGGTGAAATGGTGTGATTATACTTGGCATATACGTCATAAAAATAGAAATTCCACTTCTCAGCACTCAAAAATGGTATTTGAAATGAGGCTAAATCATGGAATGTTCTCCTAAATGATAAGGAAAACGTCGATTTATTTTTTATTGCCGGGCCATCAAAACTAAGTCGGGCGGACGAAAGGCCAATACTTGCTGTTCCATTGAATCTTTTATCATTGCCTTCCTTCATTTTGATATCGATAACCGATGAGGCTCTTCCACCATAACGAGCAGGAAACCCACCCTTTAAAACAGTAACTTGATTAATAGCATCCGAATTAAAAACGGAGAACATACCGAGCAAGTGTGTTATTCCATAGAGAGGAACATCGTCTAAGAGAATTAGGTTTTGTTCGTTGCCTCCTCCGCGTACATTTAACCCACTAAAACCTTCACTTCCACCATGAATGCCTGGCATCAGCTGTAAGGTTTTCACTAAATCATTCTCGCCAAAGAACGAAGGGACTTTCTTAATCTGTGTCGAATTGAGAGATATAGCACTCATTTGACTATTGGAAACGGAAAGAGTTTTTTGGCTAACAATTGAAACTTCTTCCAAAAGCGTATTCTGACTCAACGAGATATTAATCATAGTATCCTTTGACACAGCAATACGCTTAAATACAGACGAATAGCCAAGTCCAGAAAATCCTATCTCCACAGAACTTCCACTTTCTACTTTTAAACTATAAAATCCATAAGCGTTTGAACTGGTGCCCGTCATCGTTTTTAATTCCATAGCAAATGCACCAATTAACCAT
>JAYVSA010000099.1:0-5985 GCA_043775765.1 Breznakibacter sp.
TATCTCGGAGACTCCTATTTTGGCCGCACGTGTTGATAAAAACAGACTGTGCAATGAGGTTCAAATGCATGGATTAAAGGAGTTTACAACCCTTGAGCAGATGCTCATACTCTCAATTAAATCCGTTATAGAGAGTTCAAAAATAGAAATTACGAGTGGTGAGTGCGCCATCATCTTTTCAACAACCAAAGGAAATATTGATGCACTCGAATTGAATACCTGTGAACTCAACAGCTCCGTTTTTTTGGGCGTAATGGCCAAGCGAGTATCGAGCTATTTCAATAACACCAACGAACCAATTATTATTTCTAATGCCTGTATTTCGGGTGTTTCGGCCACAATATTAGCCTCACGTCTCATTCGCGAAGGCAAGTATAAGAACGTTATTGTAGCGGGTGCCGATTTATTGAGTGCCTTTGTAGTAAGCGGGTTCACAGCGTTTAAGTCGGTGAGCCTAAACCCATGTATTCCTTACGATGCCTTACGAGACGGCTTAACTCTTGGTGAAGGATGTGCCTCAATGCTCATTACCTCTGAAAGAGATTTTTCAACTGGCGTTGTTATTGAAGGAGGAGCCATAACCAATGATGCCAACCACATCTCAGGCCCATCTCGCACAGGCGACGGACTCTGTTATGCCATGGAACAGGCCATGAGTGAAACCGCTCTAATGCCCAATGATATAAGCTTTATAAACGCCCACGGAACAGCCACCTCTTTTAACGATGAGATGGAGTCGAAGGCAATAAAATTAGCTGGATTAAACGCAAAACCTGTGAACAGCCTTAAACCCTACTTTGGCCACACGCTTGGTGCCGCCGGATTAATTGAGCTAGTGATGTGCGTAGAGGAGCTTAAAAGCAATACCATTCTTGCCACCAAAGGATTCAAAACCCTTGGTGTTCCAGAACCAATAATTGTTTCTGGTCAACACATTTTTTCTCCCCTTAAGCGCTGTATTAAAACGGCTTCTGGTTTTGGAGGATGCAACGGCGCACTTATATTAGCCACTGAAAATGAGGCAAAAGCAATTAAAAAGTCAGAAATAGCAAACTCAAAATTAATTGCTACGTGCACAATTGAACAGGGGCAAGTTGAATTAAATGGAGTCATTACGTATCAATCGGAACCAAAATTTGGCGAATTCATACGCGGAGCTTTTAAGAGTCTTGATGCACCAAATATGAAGTTCTTTAAGATGGATGACTTATGCAAATTGGGCTATTTGGCAGCCGAGAACCTCATGAAAGACCACAGTTACCAGCCAACGGAGATTGGAATTGTATTGGCAAACCGCAGTTCATCATTGGATACCGACATTAAACATCAAAATATACTCAACGAACATTTAGAGCTGGGGGCTAGTCCGGCTATTTTTGTGTACACCCTCCCCAACGTTGTTTTAGGCGAAATTTGCATTCGCCATAAAATACAGGGCGAGAATACATTTTTTATCGCTCAAGAAAAACCAACAGAATTCTTAAAAGCTTATGCGAATCAACTACTTTTGCGTAAGGGCTACAAAGCAATTATTTATGGATGGTGCGAACTGCTTGGAGACGATTATAGTGCCCATTTAACACTTTTGGAAAAATAATAAACATGGAAGAATTAATTTACGACTTAAAGAATCAAATCATTCAATCTCTTAATTTAGAAGAGATTACACCCGAAGATATTGATAATAACGCCCCACTTTTTGGCGAAGGACTTGGTTTAGATTCCATTGATGCCCTTGAGATTATTTTAATATTAGAAAAAAACTATGGCATTCGCCTTGCAGATCCTGCAGAGGCAAAACCAATTTTCAAATCAATACAAACATTGGCAGATTTCATTGCCCAAAACAGAAAATAATGCAAATTTGTGTTAGTGGCATAGGGGTTGTTTCGGCAATTGGTATTGGCGTTGAAGAGAATTTCAAGTCTCTCTCATTGGGTCATGATGGCTTGTCGGCTGTTACCCTATTCGAGACCATTCATCCGTTTCCTGTGGGTGAAGTGAAAGCAACCAACCAAAGACTTAAAGAACTCTTAAATCTACCAAGCAAAAAAAACTTTTCGCGAACAGCTCTTCTGGGTATGTTGGCCGCCAAAGAGGCTCTACAAGACTCTGGAATTAACACCAAGGAGCTTCGTGTTGGATTAATATCATCAACAAGCGTGGGTGGTATGGATGTAACACCCAATTTTTATAAAGAGTTTGCCATCAATCCATTGAAAGGAAAATTACGCGATGTTGTCTCGCACGACTGTTACGACAGCACCGAGAAAATAGCCTCCTATTGTGATATTGAGGGCTTTACAACCACCATAAGCACAGCCTGTTCTTCGGCTGCAAATGCCATTATGCTGGGTGCTCGCCTCATCCGTCAGGGTTATTTAGATTGCGCCGTGGTGGGTGGAACCGATGCTTTATGCCAGTTTACGCTCAATGGCTTTAACTCACTCATGATTCTCGACACCAATAAATGTCGGCCATTTGACGAATCTCGCACTGGCCTTAATTTAGGCGAAGGAGCAGGGTTTATTGTTCTGCAAAGTGCCAACACCTTAAAGCGCCAAGCCTACTGCACTCTGGCTGGTTTTGCTAATGCCAATGATGCCTATCACCAAACAGCCTCCTCGGCCGAAGGAATAGGACCATTCGCAGCAATGAGTGGAGCATTGAAAATGAGCGGCTTAACTCCAAATCAAATTGATTATATTAACGTTCACGGAACAGGAACGGCAAATAACGACTCCTCGGAAGGAACAGCCATTCGCAACCTTTTTGGCGATAAATTACCGCCACTAAGTTCCACAAAAGCCTTTACAGGACATACCTTGGCGGCCGCAGGAGGTTTAGAAGCGGTATTTTCAATTTTAGCCATCAACAAAGGAGTCATCTTCAAAAACCTAAACTTTAAAACGCCAATGGCAACGCTAGGCATCACACCTCAAACCGAACACAAAACAGGTGTTGAGATAAAAGCCGTGATGTCTAACTCATTCGGATTTGGTGGCAACAGTTCATCACTCATTTTTTCAAAATAAGATGGAATTATATATCAACAGCATAAGTTCAAGTGCCTCTGAATTAGACTTTAAAGCTCTTATTCCAGATGCCAATATGCGTCGACGCATGAGCCCCATTGTAAAAATGGGCGTATCAACAGCCATGGAGTGTATTCGGCAATCGGAGACACAACCCATTGATGCCATCATTACGGCAACTGGTTTGGGGTGCTTGGCCGATAGCGAAAAGTTTCTGAAGTCCATTCTCGATAACAATGAGCTACTCCTGAATCCAACGCCCTTTATTCAATCGACGTTTAACACCATTGGCGGACAAATTGCCTTAATCACGGGCAATCACAGCTATAACATGACGTATTCACATCGTGAGGCCAGTTTTGAAAGTGCTCTTTTGGATGCTGTTCTTTTGCTAAACGAAGAAAAAGAGAACATTCTGGTTGGTGCGGCCGATGAGATGACACCAACTCAAACCAAAATAATGGAACGTTTAGGAGCTTATCGAGATGGTACAAAAGCTGGTGAGGGATCGCACTTTTTCATCATCAGTAAAAAACCATCCAAAAACAGCTTAGCCATTCTCGAAACCATTCTCATTGATAAACAAGAACCAACAGGCACTATTGATTTAAAAATTATTGCACCTAAAAGCTATCACACAGCATCGGCAGAAGCCCTTTACAATGGTGTTTTGGCAATAAAAAATGGAGCTAAACGAGTTGTTGTTTATAATAATGATTTTAAAACTATTTTAAGATGCCTTTAATCGTTGTCATTGCATTTTTACTCATCACATCGTTGCTCCTTGTATTTGCCTCTACATCAATCGGTTCTGGTTTTTACATTAAGGCACTCTGTAGAATAAAGACTCAAAAAAAAGAGGTGCTACTCACCTTCGACGATGGACCACACCCTATTTATACCGTTGAACTTTTAGCCGTTTTAAAGCGCCACAACATACAAGCACTATTCTTTTTAATAGGCCAAAATGCTGAAAAATATCCAGAGATAGTGACGCAGATAGTCAGCGATGGTCACCTCATTGGCAACCACACCAATTCTCATTCGAGCTGGTTCCCACTCTTCTTGCCAAACCGCATGAAGGCCGATATAGAACAGTGTACATCAACACTTTGCAGCATAACCAATAGCGGCACAAAACTCTTTAGGCCACCATTTGGAGTAACCAACCCAACCATTGCCCGTGCAGTAAGACAACTCGGATATAAAACCATTGGGTGGAGCATTCGCTCACTCGACACACAAAAAGGGAGTCGACTCGCGGTGGCTACGAGAGTGGTAAATAAAATACACCCAGGAGCCATCATTCTCTTGCACGACAACAGAGCACATTGCGCCAATTTGGTGGAAATGATTATAGACCGAGTGAAGGCAAAAGGATACGAATTTAAACGAATGGAAACAGTAACAGAATTACTAATAGAAAACAAATAGATGAAATTATTTTTACTTACACTCACTTTAATTTGTTCATTAACAACCTTTTCGCAAGGTTTAGGAACTAAAATTGATCCATCTCAAGGCTTTAGTGAAAAACTGAAAGTAGCTGGTGAGAAAACCCAAAGTATTGCCTGCAACTTCACTCAAATAAAGAGTTTGGCGGTTCTTACCAAACCTAATCTATCGGCAGGAAAGTTCTATTTTAAGAAAGAGCAGAACATTTGCCTCGAATATGCATTACCAAAAGGAAACCTTATTGTGATGAGCAACGGCAAATTCAAGATTGTTTCTGATGGTAAAAAAACGGTTTTGGATATGAAATCGAACCCAATGATGCGCCAAATGGGAAGTATGCTCTCGGCCTGCATGACGGGCGATTTGCAACTCTTTGGATCGGATAGTAAGACCGAATATTTTGAAACCCCAACAACATACACTGTTGTTATTTCGCCAAACAGCAAGAAAGTGAAAAAATATCTTCAAAATATTGTTCTTATTTTCGATAAAAACGACATGACGCTTCAGTCTATGACCATGCAAGAGAACGCTACCGATTACACTAAATATGAGTTCAGCGACAAGAAAATAAACACAACCATTGAGGTTGAAAAATTCAATATCTAATGTTTAATGAGACTTTTTACACCATTCAAGGTATTGAATCTATAAACAATTCACATACCGTGTCCATTTTACTCAATACGGAACACTCCATCTATAATGGCCATTTTCCACAACAACCAGTGGTTCCAGGTGTTTGCACTCTCCAAATAATAAAGGAGTGCGCTTCAAAACTATTAAAGAAAAAAGTTCGATATCAATCTATTTCAAGTTGTAAATTCACTTCGCTCATTGTGCCATCGGCCGAAGTTATTACAATCAACTTGGTTCTTAACGACTTAGTTAGCTGCGTGGCTTCGGTAAGTGTAAATGGTGCGAGTGTATTAAAACTAAAAGCAACTTTTGTGGAACTATGAGCGAATGGAAAAGTAGAGCAAAATTGCTCAAATGTGTTGTTGTAATACCAACCTATAATAATAATGGAACCATTGCAAAAGTGATTGATGATGTGAAGCAATTTGCCTCAGACATTATTGTGGTAAACGATGGCTCTACCGACAACACAGAAACAATTATACGCGGTATTGAAGGTATAAACATACTATCATACTCCAAAAATAAAGGCAAAGGGCATGCGTTGAAAACTGCCTTAAGGGAAGCTCATAAAATGGGATTTAGCTACGCCATAACCATTGATTCAGATGGGCAACACTATGCCGATGACATACCATTATTTATTACTCAGATAGAGCAAACTCCTGACACACTGATTATTGGCGCTAGAAATTTAACGGCCGAGAACATGCCTGGCAAAAATACTTTTGCCAATAAATTCTCTAATTTTTGGTATAAAGTAGAAACGGGCATCACCCTAAGCGACACCCAATCGGGTTTTCGACTCTATCCATTAGAACCGCTTCACAAAATGCGCTTTTTTACACCTCGTTAT
>JAYVSA010000100.1:0-9186 GCA_043775765.1 Breznakibacter sp.
GTGTGATTTTATTGAAGGTATCACACATTCGATATGTACACTTGAATTTGAGGTTCATAGACCACTCTACAACTGGTTTCTTGATCAAATACTTGAAAATAAGCCGACCCCAGAAATTAGAACTCGTCAAATAGAGTTTGCTCGTTTGAACTTGAACTATACCGTTATGAGCAAACGTAAGTTGCTTGAACTGGTACAGAAAAATTATGTTTCGGGTTGGGATGATCCACGAATGCCTACCATTTGTGGTATTCGTAGACGTGGTTATACTCCAGAATCGGTTCGCGCATTTGCCGATAAAGTTGGGGTTGCTCGACGAGATGGAATTATTGACGTAGCTCTTTTGGAGCATTGCGTAAGAGAAGATTTAAACAAGCGTTCGATTCGTGTAAATGGCGTAATTAATCCATTAAAACTTGTTATTACAAACTATCCTGAAGGACAAACAGAATGGATGGAGACGGTAAATAACCCTGAGGATGAGAGCATGGGTAGTAGAACAATACCATTCTCGCGTGAGGTGTATATAGAGCAAGATGATTTTATGGAAAACCCGCCTAAAGATTTCTTCCGATTAGGGTTAGGCCGTGAAGTTCGTTTGAAGAGTGGTTACATTATAAAATGTGACGACGTTAAGAAAAACGATAAAGGTGAAGTTATAGAAGTGTATTGCACTCACGACCCTTTAACAAAGAGTGGCATGCCCGATAGTAACCGTAAGGTAAAAGGCACACTTCATTGGGTTTCTGTAGCGCACGCCATACCTGCTGAGGTTCGTTTGTACGATAGACTTTACACCGTAGAAGACCCAAATGATTTTAAGGACAAAGACTATAAAGATTTCTTGAATCCTGACTCTTTAAAGGTTGTTAAAACGGCCATGTTAGAGCCATCTTTAAAAGATGCTAAATTGATGGATAGATTTCAATTTCAACGTATTGGTTATTTTTGTGTTGATAAAGATTCAACTCCTGAAAACCTTGTTTTTAATAGAACTGTTAGCTTAAAAGACTCTTGGGCAAAAGCTAAAAAAGGATAATACTATTTTATAATATCGACAATGGCTAAGGTGAATTTATTTGCTTTGAGTCCGTTGCAAGACTAGTACAAAATTAAATTTACCACTTTCTCCATAGAAAAACAGGCTTAAAAATGAACTTTTTAAGCCTGTTTTGTTTTAAAACTACATAGTTTCTTTGTTCTTTTATCCCTTATAGGACTTTGTCCACACCTAGATTTTAAATTCATCTGACTGACTGTCAACTTCTTGTGTTTTTTCTCAACACTTCACTTCTGGTGCAACTGTCTCGTTTAGACTTTTTCTGGATTTTTTGCATCGCCTTAGACTTAGTTTGACAAGGTGAGGGATGGCGCGAAAATCCTTTTTGCCCTTCTGATATTTACTGTTTCTTGGAGTTTATGGGCAAAATGATTGGAGCAAGAGCCCGACAGAAAGCGCGAAGTATAGATAATTTCCAAATGAATGAGTAACGATGATGTGCCAAATATGCGCTTTGTGGCACCCCCAAATATAAACCCAGATTCCACAATAGAATTATCTCACTTACGTTCGCTGATTTTCAATTCTATTACGAGTCTACCTTCCTTCAAAATAAGGCACACACGGATATTTTATTGCAATCTATCCTCTCATAACGAAGCCCATTGCGTAATCTGGGATAAATAAAAAAGCCCCAGCGACGGACGTTGAGGCTAAGTATAATAATTTATAGGCATTGACTACACCGAGATAACCGCTTTTACATCGGGAACAGCGCGTTTAATGGCAGCCTCTACCCCATTTTTAAGGGTTTGATGGTTCATGGAGCAGGTTACACAAGCACCGTGGAGCTTGACGTACACTTTCTTATCGGCAGTAACCTTAATTAACTCAATATCACCGCCATCCGACTGTAAATAGGGTCTGATTTGAACCAGTGCTGCTTCTATTGCTTTACTTAATTCGGTTAACATAGTGGAGTGTGTAATTATTTAGTTTTGATTTCTACAATGGTAGTTGCAGGAAGCGTTTGATTGCGCAAGTCTACCGCTTTTACGAGCTTTTCTGCCAGTTGAGCAAAGGCTAAACCAATGACAGAATCGGCGTTGAGAGCAACTGGCTCACCACTATCGCCCCCTTCGCAAATAGACTGTACAATTGGTATTTGTCCAAGCAGAGGCACATTAATTTCTGCGGCTAGTTTTTTGCATCCATCTTTGCCAAAAATATAATATTTATTTTCAGGCAGTTCGGCTGGTGTGAAGTAGGCCATATTCTCGATAAGTCCGAGTACAGGCACGTTTACACTTTTGCCATTGAACATGCTAATGCCTTTAATAACATCGGCAAGAGCCACGGCCTGCGGGGTACTTACAATGATGGCACCTGTAATAGGAACTGTTTGAACGAGTGTAAGATGAATGTCAGAAGTGCCTGGCGGAAGATCGATTAAGAAATAGTCGAGCTCTCCCCAATTGCCTTCGGTAATGAGTTGCTTAAGGGCACCTGTAGCCATAGCACCACGCCAAACGAGGGCATCTTCTTGATTTACGAAGTAACCAATAGAGAGCAGTTTTACCCCATATTTCTCAACGGGTACAATTCTGTTTTTACCGTCAATAATCTCTACCACAGGACGTTCGTCTTCGGTATTGAACATTTTTGGCATGGATGGACCATATATATCGGCATCGAGCAAACCAACCGAATAACCGGCATTTGCGAGCGCTACGGCAAGATTGGAGGTAACGGTAGATTTTCCAACGCCCCCTTTGCCTGATGAAATGGCAATAATATTTTTAACACCTGGCAATACCGAACGAACCTCTTTTACCGCCTTTGCTTTAATTTTCACATAGATGTTATTCTCTGCAATGTCTGCCTCTTCTCCTGCATAGGTTTTGATGGCCGTGACGCAAGCTTTTTTGATAGATGCCACAAAAGGATCGTTCACGCGGTCGAAAAGAAGACTAAAACTGATTTTATTGCCCTCAATTTTAATGTCGTCTTCCACCATTTCGAGCGTAACGATGTCTTTACCTTTTCCAGGATGTTTCACGTGCGCTAAGGCATCGGTAATGAGTTGGGGATAAAAATCCATAGTTGACTAAATTGACTTATAGTTCGTGAATAAAACGATTATCTGGTTAATTTGTTCGGGAGGATAGCCGGATATTTTAGGTATTGAATTTTAACTCCAAAGCAGGATCCCAAAATATCTTCTCCATATTCTTTATTGCATCTGACTCAATTTCAACACCTTCCGATTGCAGAAGCTCACACATAGTGGTATAGGTTTCAAAATGGTGTTTCCCCGTAAGCAAACCTTGCTTGTTCACCACACGATGTGCAGGCACGGGAGGCACAATTGCGTGAGAGCCGTTGAGCGCCCAACCAACCATTCGGCTACTTTTGGCAGAACCGAGGTATTTGGCAATAGCACCATAAGAGGTTACTCTTCCAGCAGGAATTAGTCTTACAACATCGTACACATTGTTGAAAAAGCTAAAGTCTGCCATCTATTCTGCTTGAGGCATTTTTGCCCCGCGCCCAAAACTGCGGTAGGTGTCGTGTTCAATCTCAATATCGGGTTCGCTCCAATTAGTTTTCTTTACCAAATTGAATTTGATATACTTAATTGGAATCCCTTTTTCGAGGAATTGACTCTCGTAAAAGGTTTGTATTGAGAGTATTGAGTCGGTATATTCCGAGTTGTATAAATTGAGTGTACAAAGTTCAACCTCTAGTTTATTCTCTTTCACCATTTCGGTGGTGTAGGTAAACATGAAGTTGCTATCGGTTTTTAGGTGAATGATGCCCGAAGGTTTCACGAATTGGCTGTACATAGCCATAAACTTGGTTGAAGTGAGGCGTTTATTTACCTTTTTCATCTGTGGATCGGGGAAGGTAAGCCAAATTTCATCAATCTCATCGGAGCCAAAAAACGAAAGAATAAGTTCTATCTTGGTACGCAAAAAAGCCACATTGGTTAGCTCTTGTTCGAGTGCTTGAGTTGCGCCACGGTGCATACGAGCCCCTTTAATATCTACCCCAATAAAGTTTTTATTCGGATAGAGTTTGGCCAACCCAACAGTATATTCACCTTTGCCACAGCCCAATTCGAGCACAATAGGATTATTATTTTTAAAAAAAGATGATGCCCATTTGCCTTTCATCTCAAAATTAACAGCCCTTGCTTCGTCGCATTCAGGCTGAAAGACGTGTGGATAGGTTGCCATTTCAGCAAAACGTTCCAGCTTATTCTTTGCCACTTAAATAGATGTTTTTATGATGATGATTAAAAATTTGCCTTCTCTACACGCAATCCAATATCGCGAATTCCGCTTACTTTATCGGCACGCATACCATGGATGAACATAAAGGTGTATTCGCCTTTTTCAGGAAACTTAACGCCTCGTTTAAAAGGAATGGTGAGTTGGTAGTAGTTTCCCCAACCAGTGCCTTTCCATTTTCCCGATTGATCGGCCAAAATACAATCAATAGAGTCACGTTCCGTTTTGCCATTTGGTCCAATAACATCGATGAATAACCAAAGATTGGAATTTTCATAATTACCTTGGTTTCGAACATTAACTTCAAGATTGTAGTGCTTATCTACATCCTTAATTTTAACTCTAAAAACGGCCATCGAGTCTTTGCTCCAGCCTGCATCTGGCATTGTAATATAATTGTCGTAAACTCCACTTCTATCGCACGAAGCGAGAGTAAGTAGAGTTATGAAAAGTATGAATATCGAACGTTTTACCATCTTAATTATCAGATTGAGGGGTTGACGGATTTGAATTACCACCAGTTGTATTTTCACCACCATTTCCACCTTTATTTTCGCCACCATTTTGGCGATTATTTGGTCTGTTTCCGCCATTATGAGGACGGTTTGGGCGATTTCTATTGGCGTTATTTTGATGATTTGAACGCGGTTGATTTCCAGTGCGTGGAGCACCTTCGCCTTGTGGAGCTATTTTCTCTGCTGAAGGATTTGCACCATCGGCCTGCGGAGTTGGTCTTTCTACTCTTTCTGTTCGTGCGCCACCTGGTGTATTTGCACGTGCGCTTTGGTTATTCGGACGTCGATCTCCTTGAGGACGATTTCCCTGTGGACGGTCGCCTTGTGGTCTATTTCCTTGCGGACGGTTTCCCTGTGGACGGTTTCCCTGAGGACGCTCGCCTTGTGGACGATCCGCTTGCGGTGTTTCCGATGGAGTTGTATCGCTCTGAGGACGCTCGCTCTGTGGTCTATCGTTTGGACCGCCAACACGGTTCGAACTTGGACGTTTTTTGTTGCGGTTATTATTGTTATTACCGCTTTTCTTTCTCGTCTCGTCGAAACGAGTTAAGCTATCTTGACCTACAACATTCTGATAATCAATTTCTGAGGTTGGCTTTTTGTCAAAATCCTCATCGGTAAGAATGTCTGCTTTTTTACCCGTTTTATTAAGCGCAATAATCTCTTTAACTCTATCTACCGATACCGCCTTTACGTTTGCCAACATATTACTGTCGGATGAATACCACATAATACGTTTAAAAATATCGGTTTTAAAGTGGTAATAAGTCCCCTCAGCAGTTTCAATAGGAATGTTGGTGCGAGGGAAATCTTGCTGTGCATCCAAATATGCATCAAGCTCATAGTTTAAACAACATTTTAATTTACCACACTGACCAGCAAGCTTTTGAGGATTTAATGAAATCTCTTGGTAACGCGCACTGTTGGTGGTAACACTCACAAAATTAGTCATCCAGCTCGAACAACAAAGTTCTCTACCACAAGGGCCAATACCGCCAATTCGTCCGGCTTCCTGACGCGCACCAATTTGGCGCATCTCAATGCGAACCTTAAATCTATCGGCCAAAACTTTTATGAGTTCACGAAAGTCAACGCGCTCATCTGCAATGTAATAAAATATAGCTTTTGTGCGATCGCCCTGATATTCAACGTCGCCAATTTTCATTTCCAGTTTTAGGTTTTGAGCTATTCGACGTGCCTCAAGCATAGTCTCCTTTTCAAGTCCTTTAGACTCTTCCCATTTCTCTAAGTCGAGAGGTTTGGCTTTTCTGTAAACTCGTTTAAACTCGTAGTTACGCATAGAGATGTTGTTCTTCTTCATCTGCATAACAACCATTTCGCCCGTGCAAACCACTTCGCCAATGTCGTGTCCTGGAGTTGCTTCAACAGCCACAATATCGCCCTGTGCAAGCTTACCTTGTGTAGCGTTTTTAAAATAAAGTTTTCGTGTATTTTTGAAACGAACTTCCACTAAATCAGGAGTATTCATCCCCTCAGGTAAATCTGCCAACCAATCAAATACATCTAATTTTCCCGCCTTTTTGCTACATGTAGAACAGCCAGTTTTAGCTGAGGTATATTGTTCTTCGCTCATAAAAATATCTAAAATAAAAAGTTGAAAGAGCTAAATTCTTAAATATGAGCTCTCTGTATATATATAATAATCATGCTCTAATGACCGATGCAAACTTGAGAACCATGTCGAAAAGCACTATTTTGCTATTTCCATTTTGTTCGATGTGTGCATACGCTAAATTGACCTCTTCCATAATATTTGAGACATTACGCTCATTTATAAACGGGTGAAACTTTTGCGAAAAAGCACCTTCAGTAGGTGTTAGATAAACAATATCGTTGTTTTTATAGTTCAGGATAAAATTCTCCCTTATCATAGACAAACAATAGAGCAAAAAGTTCTTCTGACGGTCGCGCGAGTTCTTGGAGAAACCCTCAACCCAATCCAAAATTTTGGCTATATCTCGGCTATACGACAGTCTCATGATGAGTGAAAAAGCATCAAAAAAATATCCCTTTTCTTCACTTTGGTTCACCAATTCCATGGCTTTGAGATAGTTTCCGTTCGATAATTTGGCCATTACTTTAGCCTCCGAAGGAATAGTATATGCCTCTTTTGTAAGCGCCAATGCAATTTCTTGCTCTTCAAGGGGTAATAAACGCACCATTTGTGTGCGTGATAAAATGGTAGTAATAATATCGTTAGGTGCCCCAGATACTAAAAAAAGCAATGTATTTGGCGATGGCTCTTCAATCGTTTTAAGTAATTTATTGGAACAGGTGTCGTGCATCTTTTCCGGACACCAAATAATCATAATTTTATAAACTGCTTCGTACGATTTTAGACTCAATTTATGAACAATATTGTCGCTTTCGGCAGTATAAATCATTCCCGACTTCCCATCGCTCGCCATTTTATTGGTCCATTCGGCAAGGGAAGGATAATTTGTAGTGGAAAGATATTTTCGAAATTCAGAAATATAATCATCGCTCACCACATCTTTTGTTCCTGTTTTAACAACTGGAAATACAAAATGCAAATCAGGATGCGAGAGTTTTTCCATCTTTTTGCATGCCGCACACACACCACACGAGTCGGTTTCAGACGGATTGGCACACTGAATATATTGTGCAAAAGCAATTGCAAGGGCCAATGTTCCAAATCCTTCGTGTCCAGCAAAGAGCTGAGCATGACTAATACGGTTATTTTTAACCGAATCAATCAATCGCCTCTTAACTTCTTGATGTCCAACTATTTGACTAAAAAACATAAAAACCCAATATATAACAAACTTCCAAAGATAAAAAAAAGAGTTATAATTTCACACTTATATAGTGTAAAGGCGAAATTGAATGATGTTTTACCCTCTCACACAGAATGGCTTTTTATCCGTATTTTGCAGACGCTTTATGATTGTACTGTTCTCGAATGTGTGATAAACAAGATGAGATTAGAAAGTTTGGTTATTTTATGGCGCAAATTTACCACCAACGTATCTTATTGGGTTATATTGCTTAACTTTACTTTTAATTTTCTTTTATTGATTTTGTAAGCAAATATGGATACTTTTCTTTTTGACGAGATAATTTTTGGTCCAGTAAAGAGCAGGCGTTTAGGTATATCTCTGGGAATCAATTTATTACCGACAAAAAAGAAGATTTGCACTTTTGATTGCATCTACTGTGAATGTGGTTTTAATGAAGACCACAAAGTGATAGATCATTTGCCAAAAAGAGATGTTGTAATGAAAACATTGGCAGATAAAATTGAAGCTTTGTTAAAAGAGGGAATTGTACCAAATGTCATTACGTTTGCTGGCAATGGTGAACCTACAGTGCATCCTGATTTTGAGCTAATTATAGATGACACCATTGATGTTAGAAACCGCTATTTGCCAGATGCTAAAATAGCTGTATTAACCAATTCTACTCAACTCCATAAGCCCGCTATTTTTAGATCGCTCCAAAAAATAGACAATGCCATATTGAAACTCGATGGAGGAAATAAAGAGATGGTTGAACGATTGGATGTTCCGTTTAAGCAGTTCTCTTTCGACAACACGGTTGAGTTACTGGTTCAATTTGGCCATAAAGCCATTATTCAAACCATGTTTTTGAAGGGTGATATCAATGGGGAATTAGTAGACAACTCGTCGGAAGAAGAGGTAGATCAATGGTTGACTGTAATTAACCAAATTAAGCCCCGTGAAGTAATGATTTATACCATTGACAGAGCAACACCCGTGAAATCATTAAAAAAGGTTGAGCTTACGCGATTAAATGAAATAGCCCATCGTGTTAACGCATTGGGAATAAAAACACAAGTTTCTGGCTAAATAGCCAAAGTATTAATCGAATTTGATTACTATGAACCGAGAGTCGAAACGAATATTAATCTGTCCTCTGAATTGGGGCTTAGGACATGCCACACGAGATATTTCTATTATAAAGCACCTGCTTGAGGCGGGGCACGAAGTAAGTATTGCTGGCGAAGCACCCATTCTCACGTTACTTCAAGAGGAGTTTCCACGATTACCACAATATGAACTTCCTGGGTACAAGATAAAATATTCCGACAAAGATTCGCAAACACTTCAGATGTTACTTTTCTTCCCCCTTATTGTGTGGTGGACCATAAAAGAACATTTTTTGCTGAGGCGACTGCTTAAAAGATTCCCACACCAAGTTGTGATTAGTGATAATCGCTATGGACTTTGGAATAAGACGACTAAAAACATTTTTATTACCCACCAACTTTATGTGCGCACCTCCACAGACAACCGTTTTATTGAAAAGATTATATGGCGCTTGTTGCGCAACCAAATAAAAAAATTTGATGAATGTTGGATACCCGATAATGAAC
>JAYVSA010000101.1:0-6748 GCA_043775765.1 Breznakibacter sp.
CGATCGTAAGCAGGGAAAAAACACCATTGTTTATTCACCCGAGGGTGGCATGGACATTGAAGCCGTGGCAGAAAATACTCCCCATCTTATTTATAAAGATATTATTGAGCCAGGATTGGGTGTGCAAGACTTTCAGGCGCGTAAAATAGCTTTTAAGCTTGGTTTAGAGGGTGAGGCGTTTAAAGAGATGCTTAAGTTTATTAAACTTGTATATAAGGCGTACGAAGCGAGCGATGCCTCTCTCTTTGAGATTAACCCAGTGCTTAAAACGAGCGATAATAAGATTCTTGCTGTTGATGCTAAAGTGGACATTGATGATAATGCTCTTTTCCGTCATCCTGATTTAGTGGCTTACCGCGACATACTAGAGGAAGATCCATTTGAGGTTAAAGCCACGGAGAACCATCTGAATTTTGTAAAACTAGACGGCAATGTGGGCTGTATGGTTAACGGTGCTGGATTAGCGATGGCAACAATGGATATCATTAAGCTTTCGGGCGGTGAGCCTGCTAACTTTTTGGACGTGGGTGGCGGTGCTAATGCTAAAACGGTAGAAGCAGGACTTAAAATTATTCTTGAAGATGTAAACGTTAAGGCCATTCTAATAAATATCTTTGGAGGCATTGTTCGTTGCGACCGCGTTGCCAATGGTGTAGTGGAGGCTTACAAGAAAATTGGCGACATTAAAGTGCCTATTATTGTACGTTTGCAAGGCACTAACGCCGAAGGAGGTAAGAAGATTATTGACGATAGTGGACTTAAGGTTTATAGTGCAATAACTCTGCAAGAAACCAGTGAACTTGTAACTAAGTTGGTAAACTAATTCATAATTATACTTTTTTAACGAGAGGCACTTTTCAAATTTTGAATTGTGCCTCTCGTTTTCTTAGTTGTTGGTTTTAACTTTTCCAAGGAATGTTTTTCTCTAAATCTTCCTTACTCCATTTTTCCCAAACGCCCATCTGGTAAAGCTTGGCATTATCTCCATCGTTAATCATTTCAACACCACAGAGCTTATTGTTATTAAAATATAGGGTTCGATGCTTTATTCCATTTGTTTCTGTTTCGGTTATACAACTCGATTCATTTTGAGCCTCAATATTTAGACTAAAAAAATAGTTGTCAAACACTTCAGATTTTAATCGGAACTCTTTGTGGTTATATTTTGTTAAGGTGCCCAAGAGGTTTTTAGCAACCACTTCGCCCATGTATTCTGCCTGATGCCATAAATGGTGATTCTTATGTGCGGGTATATCAACTACATCACCTGCGGAATAAATACTCGGTATGGATGTTTGTAAATAATCATTAACTATAATGCCTTGACTTGTTCCAATTCCACAACTTTGAGCTAGCGCAATATTGGGTAGGGCACCAACCGCTGCAATTATCAAATCAAACTGATAACAATTTTCAGAGTTGGTATAGACAACAAATATATTATCGCTCAATTTTTCACCTTTTAAAATAGTTGTGTTTGTTAGCACTTTTACACCAGCATGTACGGCTTGCTTTTTTAGAAAGTCGCTGTTTTGTGCCGATAGATTTTTGCTCATAAGGTGGCTATTTTGGTCGATAATAGTTACTTTGAGGCCCATAATAACCAGTTGGAAAGCAATTTCAACGCCTTCAACACCTCCACCAATAACAAGGACTTCTGAGCATGTTTGAGCTAATTTTATGATGATGTTTGCTTGGTGAATATTGCGCAAAACTTTGATGTCGTGTGGATGTAAACCTTTAATAATAGGGATTTGGGCATGCAATCCAGTTGCAATAACAAGATAGTCATACGAAATAGATTGCCCATCGAGCATTAGTACCACTTTTTTATTAGGGTCGATATTGCCTACCTCATTATGAATGAGTTGCACATCGTTTAACTCGTACCAATCTGGTTCGAGCAAGGCAAACTCATTTTGAATTTCGTTACCAGTGAGTTTTTTGCTTAGTTGAGTGCGTTTATAGGGAAGATAAGATTCGTTGTTGATGATAGCAATTGAATCGACCGAAACTTTGCGCAGCGTTTTTACGGCTGATATGGAGGCAATTCCGCCACCTATGAAGAGGTATTTGTACTGAGTCATTTGTTGAGTTGTTTTAAAAGTCTGATTAAATGTGCGAGATACGCCATGTTACCACGTTTGTACAAGATACAATTATCTGCTAAAACTAAAGACTTTTAAGTAAAAAAACACAGCTGTCTGCTAAAACACAATTCGGATGTTTTTATCGAGATAATGGATTGATATGAACCACCCTCGCAAACGTATTTAAGATTATAGGCTCTTTGCCAAATTCTGTGGACTGACATTAATGAAACAGAGACATTAAAAAAGTAAGGAGACTGATAAAATTTATCAATCTCCTTACGCAATATATAGTGAACTTTAGTGCTTAGAGCTTTTGAATTTGCTCCTTGATGCGTTCTTTACTTAAATTGACAAAACCCGATTCAAGCACATACTTTTGACCATCTTCTAAAACCCAAAGTAAAAATGCTTTAGCAATAGGATTTGTTACTTTTCCCTTGGTTACAAAAAACAATTCGCGGGCTGGAGGTGAAGGATATTTACCCGTTGCAATAGCATCAACCAGTTTTTCTATTGTGCCGTAAAAATCTTCATCTTTATCAATCTTTCCATTTCCGTTTACATCAATTGGAACAACACGAACACCATCAATTTGTTTCTTCGTTTTAAGATCGTAAACGTAGCCAATGTTGTTAAATCCAAATCCAAGAGGATCACGTTTTACTGCTAATGCTAGGCCTGGATCGCCAAAAACTGCTGTTCCTAAAAGATCTTCTTGCTTTTTGCCATGATATTTTGCCCAACTTTCGGCAGCTCCAGAGGCATCCGAACGGGTGTAGACATGAATTGGGCCTTTGGGACCATTAGGAAATAAACCATCCCATGTTTTTATCTCGCCAGTTATATAGATGGCGTTAAACCCCTCTTTCTTAACCCCTGTTTTTAAAATCTCTTTAATGGCTGGGTTAGAAGCGTTAACAACACCTACAACCGCATCTTTGGTTACATAGTAAGGAATTGCACCTTTTTCAACTTCAGTAGGAGCTAAGTCTCTAGAAACCATGGCGATATCGACCATGTTATTTAAAACATCGGTAATACCTTTTCCAGCACCACCTGCCGAGATGTCTATTTTTACATCAGGATGTAATTTTTTAAACTCTTCTGCCCATTTGACAGCCAATGGATAGAGGGCAAATGCACCAGAAATAGAGATGTTACCTTCTAATTTTTCTACTTCTTTTTTCTTGGGCTCGGCATTAATTGGTTGAACTAATGCAAAAGTAAATGCTAATAAAGCAAAACTTAAAATTGTTTTTCTCATCTTATAAAATCGTTTTATGTGAATAATTTTTGTGTTATTTAAATGAATGCAATTGGGGTTGTTTTTTTAAATAGTTACTGCTTTCTCGGCAGCGGTCTTCTCATTATCGAAGTTATACAGTAGTGTTGATAGATAACGTTCGCCTGTATCTGGAAGAATTACAACGATGTTTTTTCCTTTATTCTCATCTCTTTTTGCAATTTGAAGTGCTGCAAATACGGCTGCTCCTGATGAGATACCTACAAGTAAACCCTCTTGACGTGCCAATAAACGGCCTGTTTCAAAAGCTTCGTCGTTTTTAACGGTAATGATTTCGTCAATTACTGAACGGTTTAGAATTTCAGGAACAAATCCAGCTCCGATGCCTTGAATTTTATGCGGTCCTTTTTGTCCGCCTGATAAGACTGGTGAATCGGCAGGTTCCACAGCAATGATTTTTACGTTTGGATTGCGTTGTTTTAGCACCTCTCCAACACCCGTAATGGTTCCGCCAGTGCCAATGCCGCTTACAAAAATATCGACTTGACCATCGGTATCGCGCCAAATCTCTTCGGCCGTTGTTTTGCGGTGGATCTCAGGGTTTGCAGGATTTTTAAATTGTTGAGGTATAAACGAATTAGGGTAAGATTTTTGCAACTCTTCGGCTTTCTTGATGGCGCCCGACATTCCCTCAATGCCCGAAGTAAGTACCAACTCGGCACCTAACGCTTTAAGCAAATTGCGACGTTCGATACTGAATGTTTCTGGCATTGCTAAAATAAGCTTGTATCCTTTTGAAGCCGCCACAAAAGCCAACGCAATTCCTGTATTTCCGCTGGTAGGCTCAATAATAACGGTATCTTTGTTAATCAACCCGCGCTCTTCAGCATCGGTTATGAGTGCGTAGCCAATGCGATCTTTTACGCTACTAGCAGGGTTGAAATATTCAAGTTTGGCAATAATGGTTGCCAATGCTCCATTTGCTTTATTATAGTTCGATAATTCGAGTAACGGAGTGTTTCCAATAAGGTCGGTTAATTTCTGTGCTATCTTTGTCATACATTCTTTTTTTTGTTTTTACAAAGATTGCACTCCTCAATAGTTTCTGAAATACCATGTTAGCAGTATATTGATACCCTGTTTGTGGTATTTTGCTAGATATAGTAGTCGATATCGTTCATTAACCCCGTATTGATGGCATATTTTACCAATTCGGAGGCGTTGCAGATATTAAGTTTTCGGAAGATATTTTTACGATGCGTATTGATGGTGTGAAAGCTCAAGTTTTTAATGTCGGCAATCTCTTTAGTGGTGTTTCCGTTTGCTATAAGCTTAACGATCTCCACTTCGGAAGGACTAAGTTTATGATTATCTGAAATATCATACGATTTCTTCTCCTTTTGTAAGAGGATGTCATAAATATCTCCACCAATGTATTTTCGCTTATTTTGGATGGCTCTAAGCGCATTAAAAAAGTCATCTTCTGCAGATGATTTAAAGAGATAATGGGAAACTCCAGCTTTTATTACCTCTTTAATTTGCTTACTATCTTGGTTTTCGGATACGACAAAAAGTGTTGCTGTGGGCACTATTTTTTGTACTGCGTAGATATCAAAAACGCCACATTTATCGAAATTCAAATAGTCGATGGCAATAATGCTTGGCACAGCTTGGCTAATTTTAAACTCAAGAATTTCTTTGCTAATAATCTGTTCCACAACTGTATCTGGCCCATAAAATGAACGAAACAGCGAGCTTAAGCCCAAAAATGAGAGATATTGATTGTCGGCAATATATATAACTAATGGTTCCATTGTGATATATGTTTTTAGTGAGTGAAGTGTTCTAAAAGATAGCCAGACATTGCCTATCGGTTGTGCGAACGATATATGAAATTAGTAGAGATGAACTCTTAAATTTATGCTTTTTCTACAATTACCGACCAATAATCTCCAATTTTGGTTTCGCTAATTACTTTATGTCCCTCGTTGCGCAATGAGCCAGGTACATTTTGAATTGGTGCACCATCATCGAGCCAAACTTCAAGCTTATCGCCCGATTGAATGGTGGCGAGTTCGACTTTAGTCTTTACAAAGTTCATAGGGCACGCTACACCTCTAAAATCTTTCGATTTGGAGATTATACTCAGCAGTGGCTTTGCTGCTTTTACGTTATCGGGAGTTGTTGCTATGTTTTTAAATTGCAACGAATCGTCCATGGCTTCATACAGTGCAATTACGTCTGATGCTAAGCTTAATATGGTCTCTTTTTGAGGCAGAAAATCGCCAGTTGGTTTGTCGCGACCCAATTCAACCACTTTACGATATTTGTCATTAACCAATTGCGAATCAATAAACTTGCTAATAAACGACTCAAAAATATCGGGAGTTGTTTTAGGCTCTTCGCCTCGGGTTATCAGCAACATTCGCGACGATGAATAGAGAATATCAAATAACAGCTGATTACCATCGATTGAGTTTGTTGATGCGTTTAATTTTTGAGTGCTTTTTTGAATGGTTGCTAAATCAACCTCAATCATATCAAACAAACCAGCCGAGCACTCACCAACACCGCGTGCAGTAAGGGAGAAAACATCATCGGCACCCCAATCGAAATAGTAGTTTTTATCTGCGCTAAAACTTGGAATATCTTTGTATTTATTGAGTAGGGCAATGATTCTGGTCTTGCCTTCGGACTGAATGTAATCGCTAAAAATCAAGTTTTTATCCGTTCTTGTTAGATACGATTCAAGAAGCTCTTCCGTAAACTGTGGTAAATCGTAGGCGCTAATCTCACCAACCACATCAGCCAGTTTTGCATCTTGACCTAATTTTGCACCCACCGCAACATGATAAGCAGGGTACATCCTATCGTTGCGACCCACTTTGCCAAAGAAGCCAAGATCGGCAGCAATTTGTTGTCCGCACGAATTTGGACATCCCGAAATGTTGATGCGTAAATCGCTCAGTTTATCGAGTTGTAAATTGCTCTTTTGAAGCTTTATTTTTAGAGCTTTTGTAGCCCCCTTTGATAAGCAGATGCCCAAGCGACACGTATCGGCACCAGTACAGGAAACTAGTGTGTTAATTAATGCTGGAGTCTCTGTTTCAATTTTTTGCGCCACAAGTAGTTGATAGAGGTTTGGTAGATATGTTTCGGGGATATTTCTTAAATGAAGATTCTGGCGTACCGAGAATCGAATTACATCGTCACCAAAACTTTTGGCAAAATCGGCAATCACTCCCAATACGGCATAGTTAGCGTTTCCATGCTCAAAAGGGATTAATATGGTTGTTAATCCATCTTGTTTTTGAGGCGATGCGTACCGTTTTTTCCACGTTAAAAACTCAGTTGAAACATCAATTATAGGTTTAAACGAAGGCTGTTTTAACTCGAAGGTATAATTATTAGG
>JAYVSA010000102.1:0-2125 GCA_043775765.1 Breznakibacter sp.
GACAAGCGCAGGCGTGAGTCGTACATGGTAAGCAAGAAGCCTTCAATATCAAGACTTGTATTAAGTCTTCCTTGAATAATTTTAATGGTATTGAGGAGTTTTCCCAACCCTTCAAGTGCAAAGTATTCACATTGAACGGGTATAATTACAGAATTTGCCGCAGCAAGGGCATTAACTGTAATAAGTCCTAAGGAAGGAGAACAATCGATTAAAAGAAAATCATAATCGTCCTTTATTTTTGCCAAAACCCCTTCGAGCACGTGCTCACGGTTTGGCATATTAAGCATCTCTATTTCAGCACCTACCAAATTGATATCTGAAGGCAGAACATGTAAGTGCTCTATTTCTGTTTGTAGGATACAATCTTTTGGGTTTATATCTTTATCGATAATACAATCATAAATACTCTGCTTAATAGCCTTTAGGTCGAAACCAAGACCAGAAGTAGCATTTGCCTGAGGATCGGCATCGACAATAAGTACTTTATACTCTAATACAGCCAAACTTGCCGCCAAGTTGATAGCAGTAGTAGTCTTGCCAACGCCCCCTTTTTGGTTAGCCAACGCAATAATTTTCGCCATATCCAGATAAATTTCTAATTAAAAATTATATTTCGGCAATTATGAGCCCAAAGTTATACTTTATTATCAAATCATTTACTGCTTTAAAGATATTTATACAGTAAGTGCAAAAGAATAAAACAGACTACCTGATAATGAACAGTTTATTATAAACAATCAATTAAGCTTTAAGCCTTTCGTACTAAACGTGTTTTAGTATCGTTTCTTGCAGCAGTTGTTGTTTATTTATTGGTACTACGCCCGATTTTTCACAGACTAATCCTCCTGCCAAATTACCAATTTTAGCAACCTTACCAGCCAATAATCCACTTGCCAAGCAAAGCGCACTCACGCTAATGACGGTGTCTCCAGCACCTGAAACATCGGCAATATTACGAATTTCGGCAGGAATAAACTCGTAACTATCTTTCTGACAAACAAATACACCATGTTCCGATAAAGTAACCATGAGAATAGAGATATTTCTTTCTTGAATAAACTTTCGTCCGGCTTCAAGTAAACCATCCTGATCTCCTTTTTCCAAATCGAGTTTCATTCCCTCTTTAAACTCCTTAAAATTGGGTTTAAAGAATGTTATGTTCTGATAAGCATCGTAATTGCGTTTCTTTGGATCTACCAATATTGGAATGGTATTTCCCTTTTCTGTTACTGCTTTGATGATTCGAGGAGTTATAACCCCTTTATCGTAATCTTCAAATATAATTGCGTCGATTTTGTTATTCTTAAGGAGGGAGTCGATTCTGTTGAGAAGTAAGTCTTCAGAAGCGGTATTCAATGGTGTATCAACCTCTTCATCAACCCGTAGAAGATGCTGATTATGAGCAATAATTCGAGTTTTAACGGTTGTTATTCGACTCTTATCGTGTACAATTCCTTCAGTAGAAAAATTATTTTGAAGAAGGAGTTTCGCTAAATCTTTACCGCTCTCATCGTCGCCAATAACGGTACAGAGAACTGGCGTTGCACCGAGCGACTGAACATTGAGGGCTACATTGGCCGCACCGCCTAAACGCAACTCCTTGAGAGTGCTGGAAAGAACTGGAACAGGAGCTTCTGGACTAATTCGTGTAACATCTCCCCACAGGTAGGAGTCTATCATCACATCGCCAATTATAAGAACCTTGAGATCTTTAAAACCATCAAAGATTGTTGTTAAATCTACTTTACTCATCACTTATAAGCTAAAATCTTTAATATTTAAATTGCTTAATATGGTTTAGAAGGGCAATAGAAGTTTTTAAAATGACTTCTGTATTTTGGAGCATCTCATCGGCCGTAACCGCATTATGTTGTGTCACTTTGTTCATACTCTGAACAGCATTGTTTATCTGATCTGCTCCTGAGTTTTGCTCCATGCTTGCCACATTAATTTCCTGAATATTCGTTGATGTTTGCTCCATGAGAGGTAACGATTGATTCAATTGTTCCATTGCACCACCAGACATAATGGTTCCACGAGCGGTCATCTCTTTAATTTGATTTGAGGCATGCTTGCTATGTTCGGCCAAACGACGTATTTCGGAAGCCACCACAGAAAATCCACG
>JAYVSA010000103.1:0-4511 GCA_043775765.1 Breznakibacter sp.
GGTTCGCCGCTTCAACTCCTCGCCCACCGTGTTCCGACAAGCTCCACACCGTGCCCTGTGGGGTTTCTCGCTCTACACCTCACGCAAGACAACAATTCATTTCGTGTCCTTTTCAACAACAATGGCAATGTTGAGTCCAACAATGACAATGTTAAGCCCGACAGAGGCAATGTTGAGCCCGACAGAGGCAATGTTGAGTCCAACAATGGCAATGTTAAGCCCAACAGTGGCAATGTTGAACCTAACGGAGGCAATGTTGATGTTTGTGGACTTGGCGCTTGGGTGATGATAAGGATAATTCTGGTGCGCAAAATGCTAATGTTGAGTTCCATACAAATACCCCGATAGCTCAGTTGGTTTATCAAGATCACGACTGGATTTTTATTATATTTTTTGACAATTAAACATATAATTATATCAGGATTTAATGTTAGTCAAGAATAAAATAGATTCATTCATAGTTAAGTTTAAAATGATTATATTTATTAAAATGATATGTTTTTTAAAAAATATCTATTATGAAAAAGATTGGGGATTTAAAAATCGGTGTTAGACTTAATATTCTGTTGGGAACTTCGATTGTTGTAATACTGGCTTTGCTTGGTCTTTATTTGTATTTGAATCAGAGAGCAAAAATCATTGACGATACAGATTCGCGATTAACAGAACAGGTTAATGATTTAAGTAATTTAGTTCAAACACAGATTCGAGAACGACAAAATCAAATTGCGATATCAATTGAGGCTGCAGTTGAAATTTTCAATAACGAAGGCGAATTCTCAATAAAAGAAGATCAAAAAATTTCCGTTGAAGCGAAAAATCAGATTACTCAGGAATCAAAAAGCATACAAATTCCCTCTTTGTATATAGGCAAAGAACTTTTGTATAACTCTACAGAAATTGTCGATAAAATATCCACTTCAACACAATCAAAAGCAACCATATTTCAGAAAATAGATGGAGGTTATTTACGCATTTCAACTACCGTTGTCCAAGCAGATAAAAGTAGAGCCGTTAACACTTATATACCCGACTCCTCACCTGTAGTGCAAGCAATTGAAAAAGGTGAAATGTTTAATGGTCGAGCCTTTGTTGTTGATGATTGGTATCTTGCATCATATCATCCTTTGAGAGTGAATGGCAAGTTGATAGGGATGATATTTGTTGGCATTCCTGAAAAAGATATGATATCATTGAAAACAATATTTAACGGTAAAAAATATCTTGAATCAGGCTATCCTTTTATAATAGATAATATGGGGAAGTTTATTATACATCCTAAGAATGAGGGTGAAATACATAAGGATGATGAATTTTTTCAACAAATAATAAATTCTAAATCGGAAAATGGAAAAACATTTTACTCTTGGAAAGGCAAAGATAAAATCCAGTATTTTAAGTATATTCATGAAATCCAATCGTATGTAGTGGCATCTTTATATGTTGATGAAATGATGGATATTATAAAACATTTGAGAAATGCGATACTAATTGCTTTATTAATTAGTGTTACTATTATAATGTTAATTAATTATTATATAAGTAGTTCTATATCAAAAGCTGTTAGAAAAGGAGTAGAGTTTGCTAAACATTTATCAGATGGTGATTTGACCGTAGAAATAGATATAAATCAAAAGGACGAGATTGGAGAATTAGCAGCATCATTAACACTTATGGTTGAAAAGCTAAGAACAATTATTCAAAATATTAATAGTGGTGCAGTAGAAATTGCCTCTGCCAGCCAGCAAATAAGTTCAGGAGCACAACTGTTATCTCAAGGAGCAAATCAGCAGGCTGCTGCTGCTGAAGAAGTGTCAGCATCTATGGAACAAATGGCTGCAAATATTCAGCAAAATACAGACAATGCGAATCAAACCGAAAAAATTTCACTTAAAGCCAAACATAGTATGGATTTAATGGGCGTATCAGGTAAAAAAAGCATCGTTTCTATTAAAGATATAGCAAGTAAAATAACCATCATCAATGATATTGCATTTCAAACCAATATTTTAGCATTAAATGCCGCTGTTGAAGCAGCAAGAGCTGGAGAAAATGGTAGAGGATTTGGTGTTGTTGCGGCGGAGGTTCGTAAGCTTGCTGAAAACAGTAAGCGTGCAGCCGATGAAATTGTAGCAATTTCTAACAATAGTGTTACTATTACTGAGGATTCTGATAGACTTATAAATGAGTTAATACCCGAGATTGAAAAAACTTCAAAATTGGTTCAGGAAATAGCAGTGGCAAGTAATGAGCAGAATTCTGGTGTTGATCAAGTTAATAATGCTCTTACTGATCTGAGCCAAGTGATTCAGCAAAATGCTGCGGCGTCGGAAGAACTTGCTACCAACTCAGAAGAACTTGCCAGTCAGGCAGAATATTTAAAGGATTCTATAAGTTTCTTTAAGATAAAGTAAAAAGAGAAGCACAATAAAGGCACCTAAAGAAGTGGGGGTAAAGTGGGTTGAGGGTTTTAGCGATGAAGAAGTAAATAACATGATTGAATATATCAGACAACAGTATGTTAGGAATGGCATAAGACGTTGGGCAATTATTGAGAAAAAGAGTAATAACTTTATTGGTTGGACTGGACTTAAGTTAGTTAAAGAAATAATTAACAACCAGACTGATTATTACGAATTAGGTTATAGATTAATCAAACAATATTGGGGACAAGGTTATGCCACTGAAACGGCTTATGCATCACTTGGATATGGTTTTGTAACTATGAATCTAGATGCAATTTACGCTTTGACAGATGTTAGAAACAAAGATTCTCAAAACGTACAGACTAAGGTTGGATTAAGATTCGTAAAGTCATTTAATTATAATCAGTTAGAACATAATTGGTATAAAATTGAACGAAACGAATGGGATTTTAGACCAACTTACAAGTTCAGAGATCGCTAGCATGGGCATTGTAAACGTTAAGCAACAATCCACAGACAACAATAAAAAATAGAACTATATGAGAAAAATAATTTCATTTATGCACATATCGCTTGACGGTTTTGTAGCAGGACTAAACGGAGAAATGGATTGGATAAAAGCTGATGAAGAAATTTTTAATTATGTAGGTCAGCGAATAAGCGAAGGTGACACGGCATTATATGGACGCGTAACTTATCAGATGATGGAGAATTACTGGCCTACCGCAGCCAACAAACCCTCAGCTACCAAGCACGAAATTGAACATTCAAAGTGGTATAAAAACGTACACAAAGTTGTTTTATCAAAATCAATGAAAGGAGCTGATTTGACGAACACAAAAATCATTAGCGACAACCTTTCGGACAGAATAAATGAAATAAAACATCAGGCAGGTAAAGACATCTTGCTTTTTGGCAGCCCCTCGTCAACACATTCACTTATGCAACAGAACTTAATTGACGGCTACTGGCTATTTGTTAATCCAATTATTCTTGGACAAGGAATTCCATTATTTGTAGGCATCAAAGACAAAATAAAACTAAATCTATTGACTACTCAACAATTTACTTGCGGGGTAACGGAACTGAATTACACGGTGGACAGATCATAAAACAACAAAACATTTGGGACACTTGAAAAGTATATTGCCCAGTTCGCTATAGCAGATAAAGAGGTTGTCTAAAAAGGCTGTCTCTTTTTTTTAGGGCAAAAGCATTCAAAAATATAGTCGACGAATAGATAAATTGGTGCGGCAGAGCCGCTAAATATTTGTAGCAAAGTAAATATTTAAGTCCGCCAGAAGGTGCATCGCACCGCAATACCCGTTTAAATTTAAAATACAGTGCTCTGCATCATAATAATATGGTAGGTTGCTGCAGTGCTACTGCAAAGCGCAGGTGGCTTTCTTGGATTCAAGAAGGCTTTCTGAAGTACTGTTTTCCCTTGTGGCTAGCTTAGAAACTTATTTAGTTCAGATGATTTACTCCGAATCATCATCTTCGGGTGCTGTGCCGTAGGAGGTTTCGGTGGCGTTATTGATAATGTCGAGCTCATCTTGCGAGAGGTTGCGCCACTTGCCAACGGGTATATCGAGGGTGATGTGCATGATGCGCACGCGCTTTAGTTTTACTACGTTGTAGCCTAGGTAGTCGCACATGCGGCGTATTTGTCGGTTGAGGCCTTGGGTAAGGATGATTTTGAAGGTGAAGGTACTCAGTTTTTTGATTTCGCATTTGCGGGTTATGGTATCTAAAATTGGGACGCCATTGCCCATTTTACGGATGAACTCGTCGGTAATCGGTCTGTCTACAGAGACGATGTATTCCTTTTCGTGATTGTTGCGAGCACGGAGTATTTTATTCACAATGTCACCGTCGCTGGTGAGCAATATAAGGCCTTCACTCATCTTGTCGAGGCGCCCAATAGGAAAAATGCGTTGCGGAAAGTTAATGTAGTCGATAATGTTATCGGGTTCCACGCGGGTATCGGTTGTGCAAACAATACCAATTGGTTTATTGAAGGCAATATAGGCGTGTTTTTCGTGCTGTGCTTTAACGAGCTTTCCGTTTACGCGAATTTCATCG
>JAYVSA010000104.1:0-2717 GCA_043775765.1 Breznakibacter sp.
ATGCGACAATCTGTTTTTTTTTGCCCAAAAATGAGATATCTTTATCACCTGAATTGCCTTACTATCGAAATGCCCGAATTACTTAATGACATACCTGTATGGCTAAGCTAAGTGCCGAATATAAGGAGATTATTAGAAGTCTGCCCAAAGCAGAACTTGAGCTAGCTCTACTTAAACTGGCCGAGAAACGCGATAATTTTGATTATTTGCTCGTTAATGTTCTTGATAAGGAGAGTGGGGAGAGTGAACTTCTTGAGCGTGCTAAGCATGAAATTGATGCCTTGAGGGATAAGAAATATAAGGGAAAATCGACACAACACCGTCTGTCTAAAATGTTGGTCGATTGTGGAAAGGTTATAACCCGATTCTCAACAAATTGCAAAACAAAGACGCTTGAAGTAGATTTGATTTTGTATGTTTTGGAGAAGCCATATAATGAAAATACCAAGTATTTGGGCTCATTTCATACCACATTCGACTCAAAAATGGCTCTGCTAACGAAAAAGCTTATTGGGGTTATTGAAAAGAAATTGCACGAAGATTATAAAATGGAGTATGAAGATAGAGTAAACGCATATCTTAAAATACTACACCAGAAATCGAACCATTTAAACTCCGTGTTTAATTTGCCCGATAAAATTTAGAGTAACTAAGCCGTTATTTTATTGAATAGTGCTTCGAAAATAGAAACCAGAACATAACCCGCAATAGTTAAGGCTACTCCTCCAATTCCAAAGATTGCCATTGCCACAACAGCAAAAGCAATGAGCGCATAACGTTTTATATTATCTTTTACAACCCAGTTTTTAAATTTAAGAGAGAACATTGGTATTTCTGAAACCAATAAGGCGGAAAAGATAACAACCATGGTTAAAATAGCTGGCCTATTATAAAGGGTTAGAAAGAAATCATTTTGACGGTATACCATGAACCCAAATGAGGCAATAAATAGACCTGTTGCGGTAGTGGTTAAGCCCAAGAAGGTATCCGACTGTCGGGTGTCGATGTTGAACTTGGCTAAGCGAAGACCAGAAAAAACGGTTATCAATAAAGGGGCAATTATTAGTAGTAATGATGTAGTAGGAATATATTCGATGCCAAACAATTTGTCTGTTCTTATTTCAAGGCGCATCATCATATAGGCCAACATTGTAGCTGGCGCAATACCAAAACTTACCATGTCTGCCAGAGAATCGAGCTCTTTACCCATTGGAGAGTATGCTTTTAGAGCACGTGCTGCAAAACCATCGAAAAAGTCGAAAAAAGCGGCAATAAAAATTAGCATAGCAGCTATATCGTGTCTTCCTCCAAGAGAGAAAAGAATTGAAATAGAACCAGAAAGTAGATTTAGGGAGGTAATAAAATTTGGTATATAATATTTAATGTTCATCAGCCTACGCGTTTAATCAAAATATCACTTAAAACATCGTTAACCCTATTGGGCTATATTCAACCATCCTCTAATGTTCACGGCAAAAGGACGCTGCAAATATGGAAATAATTTTGATAAATACCTTATCTTTTCCTAAAGTGAAGGACAACTTTTTATTGTGCTAAAGGCTAAGTGCAAAATCGTACGCATTTGAATAACAAATCCAAGTGCAAATATCGCTGAATTAATTGCGATTCTTTTTTTGAGGGTAGTCTATTTTTACAAAATTTTACATATCTTAGTTTTTAGATATTATACTTTAAATTACTACACGTTAATGGAAGACAAATCTAAAATATGCATTCTATCAGCCAATGGAGTTTTTAGAAAGGGGTTGTTGCAACTCTTAGAGGGAGCGCCAGCTTTGTCGGTAAAAGAGTGTGAGTGCAGTTATGAGGTGGCCAGTGAGGTTATAAACTCTTTTGATCCTAAAGTGATTCTTGTAGATGTTCAATTACCCAGTCTTATAGAATTGGAGTGTGTTAAATTGCTTTTGGAGAGTTTCCCTAATTGCGTTATGCTGGCGCTGTTGCCTACTGCCGATGATTTTTCAATTATTGAATTGGTTAGTCAGGGAGTTAAGGGGGTTGTTACCCATCAAATTGGCATTCGGGAGTTGGTGCTTGCCATTAAGGCTGTTGGGCAGAATGATTGCTATTTTAGTAGGCCTGTTTTAAAAAAGATAAACGATAAATATTGGCATAAAAACGATGCAACATTGATTAATCTTACGGAAGACGAAAAGGTTATTCTTAAAGAAATTGCATCGGGCTCAATAATGATTGAAACTTGTGCCAGTGGCATATTTACTACGGAAAAGTATACTGCGGTTAGAGAACGTCTTATGGAGAAGACAAAATGCTTGTCTAATGCAGCGCTATCGGTCTATTTTCTTATGATTAACGGAATTGTAACTGCAGAGTAGTTCATACATAAACTTTGAAAATACATTATGAGCAATTTTGATTTAGAAAAGTTTAGAAACCTATTTTTTGAGGAGTGTAATATGCTGCTCGATAGGTTGGAGAATGAGCTTTTAAGTTTGGAGAGCAATCCGAAAAACAAGGAACTTCTTGAATCGGTATTTCGAGCAATGCATACCATTAAAGGTACAAGTGGTATGTATGGCTTTGTGCATATCAACGAGTTTACGCACATTCTTGAGAATATCTATCAATTGTTGCGTGATCAAAAGATTCTCTTTAATAAGGAAATTTCTGACGTTTCACTGCAAGCAATTGACCATATTAGACATCTGTTAGAAGACGAGTTTCTTGCCGCTGAA
>JAYVSA010000105.1:0-7179 GCA_043775765.1 Breznakibacter sp.
TTGGTTAAAAATTACCGATATGGCAGGTACCATTGGCATAGCCAAAAAAAATACCGAAGAATATATCAACAACCATTTGGCCATTGCTCGCAAACTAAACAAACCGCTTGTATTTGAGGAGTTTGGCTTACCTCGCAATGGGTTTCAGTTTACGCCTCAATCGGCCGTTACGTTTAGAGATGAGTATTACGATTTTGCTTTTACCCGTGTTCTTCAAAGTGTGAAGGAGAAAGATGGTTTGGCGGGGGCCAATTTCTGGGCTTTTAGTGGCACTGGAAAACCAAACCCAAGTAGGGATAAAAATATGTGGCAGGGAGGCGATGATTACTTAGGCGATCCGCCACAAGAGGCACAAGGCTTAAACTCTGTTTTTGCAACCGATAGCACGTTGGTACTTGTAAAAAAATACAATGTTCTGATTAATAATTTGCTAGAATAACGTGAGTTATAAGTAACAAATTAGGCTAAAGCCAATCTTTATTCTCCTTTAACCCACACGTAAATGTGTGGGCAATTTAAGATTGATGTTAACGATGACACCGCCAATGTCAACGATGATTATGGCAATGTCAACGTTGTTTGGAGAAATAGGAGAGTGAAAAGGTCAACTGTTATTGACCCCAGCTGTGGTAGAATGGTAGAGCACATGAATTTTGCTATAAACATATCATCCCGCTGGGATGAGCTTACACCTAATTTACATTAGAATAATAAATTCATATTTCAACATCAAAATACAGCAGCAATGACAGCCTTTTCTAAAACAGCGTCGCTTTTTATTCTTACGTTTTTAATGGCATCAACACTAAAAGCCGTAGAACCAAAGATCTCTTTCGAGCTAAAAATTGACTCGCTCCTGAAGCTTATGACACTCGACGAAAAAGTGGGTCAAATGAACCAGTACAATGGTTTTTGGGAAGTAACTGGTCCTGCTCCCGCGGGTGCAAATGAAAAGCTAAAGTATGATCATATTAGAAGCGGTATGGTGGGCTCTATGTTGAGCGTTCGCGGAGCCGAACGGGTACGTAAGATGCAGGAACTGGCCGTAAAAAATTCGCGATTGGGTATTCCAATGCTTTTTGGGTTCGATGTAATTCATGGGTACAAAACACTTTCGCCTATTCCTTTGGCAGAAGCGGCAAGTTGGGATATGGCCGAAATAGAAAACTCGGCACGTGTTGCGGCCACTGAGGCAACGTCGGTTGGCTTAAACTGGACTTTTGGCCCAATGATGGATATTTCACGAGACCCGCGTTGGGGGCGTGTGATGGAAGGGGCTGGTGAGGATCCTTTTTTAGGTAGTAAGGTGGCGGTGGCTCGTGTAAACGGATTTCAAGGCACCGACTTGTCGGCACCAAACACCATGGCTGCTACGGCCAAACACTTTGCGGCTTATGGGTTTACCGAGGCTGGACGTGAATATAATTTGGTAGATATTGGCACATCAACACTATATAACATTGTGCTGCCACCTTTTAAAGCTGCGGTAGATGCTGGTATTAAAGGGGTTATGAACTCTTTTAATACGCTTAACGGTGTGCCCGCCACAGGCAATGAATTCTTACAGCGCCATATTCTCAAAGGCGAATGGGGCTTTCAGGGTGTTGTGCTTTCCGACTGGGCTTCGGGGGCCGAAATGATTAAAATTGGATATGCTGCCAATCTCGAAGATGTGGCCGAAAAGGCTGCCAATGCGGGTTGCGATGTCGATATGGAGTCATATGCCTACATTACCTATCTGAAAAAATGTGTTGAGGATGGTAAGGTCAATATATCGGTGGTAGATGATGCTGTTAGAAGAATTCTACGGTTGAAGTATGAACTAGGACTTTTTGATGATCCATATAGATATTGCAACACCGACCGTGAAAAGGAGCAGATTTACAATCCCAAACACGCCGAAGCCGTCCTTCAAATGGCCAAGAAATCTATTGTCTTGCTTAAAAACGACAAGAGCCTTTTGCCATTAGCCAAAAATCAAAAACGTATTGCTGTAATTGGTGCTTTGGCCAATGATAAGAATAGTCCGCTTGGCAGTTGGCGCTTAGCCTCAGACGATAATACGGCCGTTTCTGTTATAGAAGGATTAAATAAATATACTCAAGAGTACAAATACAGTAAGGGAGCCGATTTAATTAAAGGGAAAGCCGATTTTGTGCAAGAGCTAACCATTAATGAAACAGACACTTCTGGTTTTTTTGATGCCTGTACTTTGGCAAGAAACTCCGATGTGGTGGTTATGGTTTTAGGCGAACACTGTTTTCAAAGCGGAGAGGGTCGCAGTCGCACCAATATTGAACTTCCAGCCATTCAACAGCAATTGTTAGAGACTGTATACAAGGCAAATAATCGCATTGTTTTGGTGCTTATGAATGGAAGACCACTTTGCATTCCTTGGGCCGATGAGCATATTCCGGCTATTGTAGAGACTTGGTATTTGGGTTCGCAGAGTGGTAATGCTATTGCCCAAGTACTTTTTGGCGATTATAATCCGTCGGGCAAATTACCAATGACTTTTCCTCGCAATGTGGGGCAGGTACCCATTTATTATAATCACTTAGCTACTGGGCGCGACACTAATTCGCAAAATAACGCCTTTTGGTCGCATTATAGTGATGTTTCAAACACACCACTTTACCCATTTGGATACGGTTTAAGTTATACGCAATTTGAATATACCAATTTGCACATTGATGCTTCAAACCCAAGCAGTGTAGTGGTTACAGTTCAACTCAAAAATATTGGTAAGGTAGCTGGCGAAGAGGTGGCGCAACTCTATATTCACGATAAAGTGGGTAGTATAGCCCGCCCAGTAAGTGAGTTGAAGGGTTTTAGGAAAATATTTTTGCATCCCAACGAATCTACCGCTCTCTCCTTTATACTCACCTCGCGCGAATTGGGTTTTTTCAACAACGAGGGAAAGTATCTTGTAGAGCCAGGTGAGTTTGACGTAATGGTAGGCACCAGTTCCGCTAAAGGAATTGCGGGTTCGTTCACGCTTACCAAATAGTTTATCGTCTAAAAACAATTGATAATGAATGGTTTGGCTAATTATGAACGGCATAAATTAGCCTCCCATTACGAAGTTTATTGCGTAATATGGGTTTATGATGGGTTATCAAGCAAAATGAACAACTCGCCTAAATGTCAGTAAGAATTTATCCCACTAGGAGGATCTAATTCGCACTCTAATAAAATACATATATTAATAAATATTAAGATAATTTTTTGTTGTTCGATTGCTGCGATTTGCAAATCCAAACAATTTTGAACATATATTTTGAGTTTAACTATCTTTATATCAGTGTATAATGAAATTTAAAGAGTGTTTTTTTCGACCAAAGACAAATGTAAATAAATATTAAAATGATAGAATAGTATTGGTATTCGATTTAATACTATTTAAAAAAAGGGATGGTTAGGGGTAATTTTGACTTATTGATAATTCCGGAAAATCAACCTTATTAATTTAACTATTTATTAACAAACAGATGTTTTTATGAAAAACTATCAACGTTTTTACCTGATGCTGTTTATGTTATCTCTATCAATGGTAACATTTGCACAACAAAAAACGATAACTGGACGCGTGACAGACACCTCCAATGAGACGTTACCAGGCGTTTCTGTCGTTGTTAAGGGTACCACAACTGGCACTGTAACCAATATCGATGGCATCTTTCAACTAACTATGCCTGGCGATGCAAGTACTGTTATTTTTTCCTCCATTGGGTTTAACTCAAAAGAGGTTGTTATTTCAGGCTTAGCAACTGTAGACGTTCAACTGTCACCTTCAGTTATAAACATGAATGAAGTGGTAGTTGTGGGGTACGGTACATTGAAAAAAAGTGACCTTACAGGAGCCGTGTCGAAGGTTTCTGCTTCACAACTTCAAGGGCCTTCTACTACCGATGCTGTGGCAACGCTTCAAGGTAAAGTGGCAGGGGTATCTATCACACCATCGAGTGGAGAGCCTGGTGCTGCAATGAAAATTCAAGTACGTGGAACGGGCTCTTGGGCCAACACTCAACCGCTCTATGTGGTAGATGGTTTTCAAGTTGGTGATTTAAGTAGTGTTGATCCATCTAACATTTCAAGCGTAGAGGTGTTAAAAGATGCTTCTGCAACGGCCATCTACGGTTCGCGTGGTGCCAACGGTGTGGTGCTTGTAACAACCAAAAAAGGGTCAGCGGGAGCTACGGTTTATGAAGCAACTGTTTATGGAGGCGTTCAATACGCATCGAAACAATTAGATATGTGCACGGCTTCTCAGTATGCCATGTTAAGAGAAGAGGCTTATGCCAATGATGGAACCGCACCTTCGAAAGAAGAAAAGGAGATGTTAGATTATGCCAAAAGTACGAACATGAAAGGTACCAATTGGCAAGATGAGATTTTTCAAGTGGCTCCTATTCAAAACTACTCTTTTGCTGCACGTGGGGGTAACGAGGTTAACAAATTTAACGTTGGCTTTACCTACTTCGACCAACAAGGTATTGTAAAAAATAGTGGCATGAAAAAACTTTATGCTTACGTAAACAACTCGTACCAATTATCGAAAAAAATTACTCTCGACGCGAATATTTCCTATTCTACTTACAAGAAAATGGATCATAATACCAATGCCTGGACGGGTACGTTACCTGTTGCTTTGCAAATGGATCCTCTTACACCAGCTTGGGATTCATTTACAAACAATTATGGAAACCGTTGGGCTTCAGGTCTCTCTTTGGGTAACCCGGCACAAACCGTAGATGCTCAAAAGAATCAAACAAAAAGTGATCAACGTTTCATTACCAACTTTACCCTTAATATCAACGATATTCTTATTAAAGGCTTGAGTTTTAGAACTATGGGTGCTGCTCAAATGGTGTTTAGTAATGAGAAATATTATTTGCCTCAGTATTACATCGACGTAGATCAACGTAACGACCTTAGTTCATTACAAAAGAAAAACAGTCAACAAACGAATCTTTCGTGGAACGGCTTTTTCAACTATGTGAAAGATATTAATGACAACAGCATTAACGCCACTATTGGTTCTGAAATTCAACAGTTTGAGAGCGATAATACAGATGCAACTCGTTACAATATACCGTCATCTAGCGATTTAATGTATTTCAACCAATCACAGGAACCTGTAAAATTCAATTTAATTGATGGTGCAGGTTTAGATCGTCTAGAATCTTTCTTTGCCCGTGCAAACTACTCTTATAAGAGCAAATATCTCCTTACCGCTACTATTAGAGCCGATGGAAACTCTAAGTTTTCGGCCGATAATCAATGGGGTTATTTCCCATCTTTCTCGGCAGGTTGGAATGTGAAAGAAGAGGGCTTTATGGAAAACGTAGACCTTATCAACCGCTTAAAAGTAAGAGCTGGTTGGGGTGAAGTTGGTAACGCTAATGCGGTTTCTTCATGGTCGTATCTTTCGCTTATGAAAAGTGACTATAACTATTCTTTTGGCGGACTTCCAGTACAAGGTTCTAAAGCTGCTGTTATTAGCAATCCAAACTTGAAATGGGAAGTATCTAGCCAAATAAATGGTGGTGTTGATTTAACTTTAATAGATCAAAAGTTGGATGTAACCTTAGATTACTTTGTTAGAGACACAAAAGATATGCAAATAAGCAAACCTATTCCTGAGTATGTTGGTGCTGGACGCCCAATGGTGAATGCTGCTTCTATGCGCAACAAAGGCTTTGAATTCAGTATGAACTGGAATGATAATGTGGGTGCTGTAAACTACACCATAGGATTCAATGGTTCTATGATTAAAAACGAAATTACCGACATGGCAGGTGGTACTGCTATTGAGGCTGGTTCTGTGGGCAACTTCCCTTACAATGCCTGTCGTACCGATGTGGGTAACGAAGTGGGATATTTCTACGGCTTAAAAACTGATGGCCTCTTCCGATCTCAAGATCAATTAGATGCTCTAAATTACACTGTTACAAATGCAGATGGCTCTACTACTACCAAATCAGTTCAACCAGGTGCTAAATTAGGTGATGTGAAATTCATTGATCAAAATGGCGATAATGTAATTGATGGCAATGATAGAGTAAAACTTGGAAGTGCACAACCAGATTTTACCTGTGGTATCAACGGAAACTTAGACTACAAAGGGGTTGATTTCAGATTTGCTTTAGTAGGTGTTTTTGGAAATGAGATTGTTAATGGCATGAACAAACAAATTATGGCTTCTACCATCTGGTCGAACTGGTCTACAGACAAACTAAATCGTTGGTCTATCGACAATCCAAATGGCACAGAACCACGCTTGACGGTCAACGATGCAAACAACAACTCGAATTTCTCTGATCGTTATATTGAAGATGGATCTTTTGTTGCGCTTCGTAACGTTCAACTTGGTTACTCTTTCAACAAAACAATACTCTCTAAATTAAAATTATCAAAATTAAGACTTTATGTTTCTGCTGATAATTTACTCAGATGGACTAAATACTCTGGCTATACTCCTGAAGTAGGCGATGTTTACGGAAGTCCTATTGCACCAGGCATTGATTATGCAACCTATCCAACTCCTGTAATCCTTACAGGTGGTATTAATGTTAATTTCTAATTTCATAAAGAATAGAGAGATGAAAAAAATTATATATATTATACTTCCGTTATTTCTAGGAGTATTTTCAAGTTGCTCTGACTTTCTGGACGTTCAACCAATAGCAACGCAAACGGAGCAGAACTTTTTTACTACACCTGCCAACGCCGTAATTGCTATTAATGCAATCTATGATGTGATTGATCAGGCTGAAGGAACTGGTCCCGATGGCCAATGGATAAACCATAACTACGAGTTCATGTATGGAGATGTTTTGGCCGACGATTGCGAAAAAGGGTCTGAAGAGAAAGATTTGGCCGACTATTTCCAAGTTTTGGTTGAATGGCGTGCTACTCCTGAAAACAAACCCAATGAAGCTCAGTGGATTAAATTCTACGACGGCATCAACAGAGCCAATACTGCTCTAAAATGGCTCGAGACAAGTCCGCTTGAGGCTTCTCTTAAAGAGAGATTAAAAGGTGAAGCTTATTTCTTAAAAGGTCTATTTTATTTCGACTTAGTAAGAATTTTTGGAGGTGTTCCAATCATCGATAAACCCTTATCTACAAGTGAATTTGGTACAATAAAAAGAGCTTCTCTTCACGAGACTTTTG
>JAYVSA010000106.1:0-8482 GCA_043775765.1 Breznakibacter sp.
TGATATAGATTTTATGAGTGTCATGTGCTACCTTGTTTTTAAGTGTAGCAAAATTGCAAAAAAAGATGGGAGTAATAAAATTTTAGACCTCTTTAATTGCGCTGTTTAAAGTTATTTCAGACTTATTGAGTTTGTGGGCTTTTAAACGCTAAAAATTCGCCTCTTTTTCAAGTTTTTCTTTAGCCCAGTAAGGAGATTCGTTGCAATTTCTCTTCTTCAAGAATTTTTATCACCCGGCCATCTACCTCAATTACGTTTTCCGATACAAACGTCGATAGTGTACGAATGGCATTTGAAGTGGTCATGTTAGAGAAATTGGCCAAATCTTCTCTCGAAATAGTAACGTTAAGTGTTGTGCCGTCTTCTTCGTAACCGTAAATTTCTCTCAGCAAAATAATGCTTTCTGCGAGCCTACCTCTAATATGTTTCTGAGTGAGAGTAACGGTTCTAAAACGAGCAAAACCAAGTTCCGAAGCAAAACACCGAATAAAGTTCATGCAGAGCTTATTGTTGGTGGCCATTAAATGGTAAATTACCTCGCGCTTAATTAAAAATAAAACGCAACTCTCAATAACAACAGCTGTGGCAATATGGTTTTCTTCTGCAAAAAGGGCTCTGTAACCTATAAATCCTGGTGGATTTGCCATTCTTACGATCTGATCCCTTCCTCCAAAGCCTTCTTTGTAAATCTTTACCTTACCCGATCCTAAACACAACAATCCTGTTGGCTTTTCTCCTTCTTTATAGATGATTTGATTTTTCTTATAACGAATGGTCGAATGATTAAGTTCTAAATATAACTTTTCACTCTCGCTTAGAACATCCCAAAGAATGCTTATTTGACTTATTAAAGGTGTTGTTTCGCTTTCACGTCTTTTAGAACTTGGCATTTTTATGTTGTATAACATTGTTATTCGACACACAAAATTATGAAAACTATCGATAAAAACTCTTGTTTCTTCCTCTTTTTTCTTACTATATTACAAATAAATTACCTTTACAATGGTTTTACGCTTCATATTGCTACCAAAATTGCACAGATTAAGCAGAAGCCCCCTTCGATTTTGATTTTTAACGTCAGATTTTGTTTTATGATAGTTTTTCCAAATGCCAAAATTAATCTTGGTTTAAATATTGTCTCTAAGCGTGAAGATGGTTACCATAATCTTGAAACCGTTTTCTTCCCTATTCCTATTTTCGATGCTCTCGAAGTGCTTGAAGATGCCTCGCTAAGCTCTTCATATTCTTTTAGTAGTTCTGGAATCAAGGTCGATGGAAATTCCGAGAGTAACCTGTGCATAAAGGCTTATAATTTGTTAAAATCCGATTTCAACCTCAATCCAATAAAAGTTCATCTTCATAAAACCATTCCAATGGGTGGTGGACTCGGCGGTGGTAGCTCCGATGCTTCATTTATGCTTAAAGCTCTCGATTCACTTTTCGAACTGAACATTCCCGAATCTCAACTTCTTGATTACGCAAAACGTTTGGGTGCCGATTGTTCTTTTTTTATAAAAAATACGCCCTGTTTTGCTACTGGAATTGGTGATGTTCTAACACCAATAAATCTCTCGTTATCAGGTGTTTATTTTGTCTTGTTAAACCCCAAAATACACGTGTCTACTGCCGAGGCATTTGCTGGCATAAAACCCAAATCGCCAACTCTATCGGTTAATGATATTGTGTTAAGCTCGCCTCAGAAGTGGAAAAATATTTTGGTCAACGATTTTGAGGAGTCTGTCTTCTCGGCCCATCCTCAGATTCAAGAATTCAAGAATTCTCTCTATTCCGATGGCGCCTTTTACGCCTCCATGAGCGGAAGTGGCTCATCTGTTTATGCTCTTTTTACCGAAAAACCAGCTACTATTACCTTAGAAAATTATATCGTTTGGCACGGTAAATTATAGACTTTTTTTATTTTTGGGGTGCCACAAAGCGCTTGTTTTGGGTTTAAGAAAGTCTCAAACAAATCTTTCAATTGCTAATTATTGGCGCTTTCTGTCTTGCTCTCGCTCATACTCCTCGGTTCTTGGTTCCGACGGGCTCCACCATCAACCTGTGGGGTATCCGCTCTATCACTCACCCTTGCCAGAAACAGGAATATGGAAACGCTTAATGTCCTGCTGTAAAACCACGTAAGATTTAATAAAAAAGGCGAGAAAATCATTGCTGAAATTCTCGCCTTTAAAGTTATTTAAACCGATGCATTACGCTTCGATGATCTCAACCATCAAAAAGTTTTTTGCAATTCGTTGTCCCGCAACCACATGGATTTTGGAAATCGTACCATCACAAGGCATCTTGATGTTGTTATACATCTTCATTGACTCAAGAATAAGTATGCGATCTCCCTCTTTTACTTCCTGACCCTCTTTTACATCAAGTGATATAATTGTGCCAGGAATATATGAGATTATCTCATTCAAATTAAGCGGTTCCCAATTTTTTCGGTTCTCGTATTTTTTATTTAATGTCGTTTTGTATACTCGTTTAAGAATACAAAAGTCTACCAACTCTTTTTTGTTTTCCATAACCTATAAAATTAAAATGGAGGAATTCCGTGCTTTTTCTTTGGTCCTTTTTCTTCTTTATTTGCCGAAACTTCAATAGCGTGAAGAAGTAAATGACGAGTTTCTGCTGGCTCAATTACTGAGTCAATATAACCTTTTGCCGCCGCAACATACGGATTTGCAAATTTGTCAATATATTCTTGTACTTTGATTTTTCTCATCTCATCTGGATTCTCAGCTTCATCAATTTCTTTCTTGAAAATGATGTTTGCAGCTCCTTCTGGCCCCATTACAGCAATTTCAGCCGTTGGCCAAGCAAAGTTGAAGTCAGAACCGAGGTGGCGAGAGTTCATAGCAATGTAACCACCACCATAAGCTTTTCTTAAAATTACAGTTACCTTAGGTACTGTTGCTTCTGAATAAGCGTAAAGAACTTTCGCACCATGACGAATAACACCAGCATGCTCTTGGTCAACACCAGGTAAGTAACCAGGCATATCCTCAAGCGTTACAATTGGAATGTTAAATGCATCGCAATAACGAATGAAACGTGCTGCTTTATCAGAACTATCGCAATCCAATACACCTGCTAATACAAGTGGTTGGTTAGCTACAAAGCCTATTGTTTGGCCATTTAAACGTCCAAAACCAATTACAATGTTTGCTGCAAAATAGGTCATAATTTCGAAGAAGTCCGAGTCATCAACAATGGCACGAATAACGTCTCTAACGTCATAAGGAAGTCGTGGATCTGCAGGAATGATATCTTCAATTTTACCTTTAAATTTAGGCTCTTTTGGAGGGAATACTTTCGCTTTTTGGCTGTTATTCCAAGGAATAAACGTGATAAGTTTTTTGATTTGATCAAAACACTCTTGTTCGTTTTCTGCAAAGAAATGTGCATTACCTGTAATCTCAGCATGTACACGTGCTCCGCCAAGCTCTTCCATTGATATTTTCTCACCCAATACCGTCTCAATTACACTTGGACCAGTGATAAACATCTTTGAAATATTGTCAACCATGAACACAAAGTCGGTCAACGCTGGAGAATAAACTGCACCACCAGCACACGGGCCTAAAATAACAGAAAGCTGTGGAATTACTCCTGAGGCAATAGTGTTACGATAGAAAATTTCACCATAACCAGCAAGTGAATTAACACCTTCTTGAATACGAGCACCACCTGAATCGTTGATACCAATAATCGGAACTCGCATTTTCAACGCATGATCCATAATTTTGGTAATCTTACGGGCGTGTTTCAAACCTAATGAACCTCCTGCAACCGTAAAATCTTGTGCATAAATACACACTGGAGCGCCATAAATTGTACCAGTTCCGATAATAACGCCATCACCAGCCAATTCTTTGTTTTCCATGCCAAAGTCGCGAGCTTCGTGCTCAACGAAAAGGTCATACTCAGTGAATGAGTTGGGGTCAAGTATTGCAAGAATACGCTCACGAGCAGGCATCTTACCCATCGCAACCTGTTTCTCGATAGCTTTTTCGCCACCACCTAATTGCACTATTTCTTTTCTTCTTCGAAGATCAAGGATGTGCTTTTTTAACGACATAAGTTAATAATTTAAATTAACACACTTATTTATTAAAGTGTCTTTTAACACTTTTCAAATACTATCTAATTGATAATTAGCTTGTTCTGCTCTTTTTTGTCTTTCGCAAATGTGGTGCTAAATTACACAAAATATCTATTTCTGTGCAATTTGTTCAAATTTTATTTAGGCGCTTTATTGTAGAGCACTACTCCAACCAATGCAAAGACAATGTTTGGAAGCCAAACTGCAAACAACGGATTTGTATTGCCACTTATAGCAAAGGTTTTAGATATGGTCATAAATAATATATAGAGGAAACTCAGCCCAATGCCTATTCCAATATGCAATCCCATTCCTCCTCGAACTTTTCTGGAGGCTAATGAAACGCCTATTAATGTGAGTATAAAAGCTGAGAATGGTGCTGCAGTTCTACTGTAGCTCTCAATTAAAAATTCTTCAATGTTTCCAATCCCTCTTGCTCGTTGTTCTTTAATGTAGTTAGAGAGCTCTATGTTGTTCATTGTTTCGTAAAACTTACGCTCTATTTTAAAATCACTTGGTTGCATGTTGAGAGTGGTATCAATTCTCGCCCCTTTTATTATCTCAGAACACCTATTGTCTTTGAAGTTCCTAATGGTGTATCCGTTTGCAATCCACTTGTTTTTAATGGTGTCGTACATAATGGTTGATGCGGTGAGCTTTGATACCAGTATCTTATCGTTGAATTTTTCCAACGTAAAGTTTTGTCCTACATAGTTTGAGGTATTGAACTTTCCTCCCATGTAGGCGAAAACACCTGGAGATATTTGCATGTGAATGTTACCGATACTGTTTTCCCGCTTGTTTTTGACGTATATATTTTCAAAATTAAGCCGTACTTTATTGGCCGACGGAATGATGAAGCCACCTAAAATATATGATATAATGGCTATTACAAGGGCTCCCAAGAAAAAAGGGTACATCAAGCGCCTAAAACTCACGCCACTTGATAGAATGGCAATGATTTCTGTATCATAAGCCATTTTTGAAGTAAAAAATATAACGGCGATAAAAACAAAGAGTGGAGTAAATAGGTTTGCGAAATAAGGAATGAAGTTTCTGTAGTAATCCCAAAGAATTGCCTTCATTGGAGCCCCTTTTTCCAAGAAATCGTCTATCTTTTCTACAACATCAAAAACCACTGCTATACTTATTATAAGTATAATGGCAAAGAAGAAAGTACCTAAAAATTTCTTAACAATGTAACTGTCTAATTTCTTCACGGGGTCTATTTCTATCGATTGTTAAAGGCGTGTTGTTACTTTTTTTACCATTATGCTTTTCCATTCAGCAAAATCTCCCAGAATGATATGCTTACGGGCTTCTTTTACAAGCCAAAGGTAGAAACCTAAATTGTGGATACTCCCAATTTGGGCGGCTAGCATCTCTTTGGCTACAAAAAGATGTCGCACATAAGCTTTTGTGTATTGAATATCTACGAAGGTCGTGCCATTAATATCCAAAGGAGAGAAATCATCTTTCCAGCGTTCGTTTTTTATATTGATGATGCCTTCGCTTGTAAAGAGCATTCCATTTCGTCCGTTTCTAGTGGGCATTACACAATCGAACATGTCTATTCCCAAAGCAATGCCTTCTAATATGTTTGCAGGTGTTCCAACTCCCATAAGATAACGCGGTTTATCTTTGGGTAAGATGGTCGTAACAATTTCTGTCATTTCATACATCTTCTCTGTGGGTTCACCTACCGAAAGCCCACCTATAGCATAACCGTCTCTATTCTTGCTTGCGATGTACTCGGCACTTATCTTCCGTAGTTCCGGATAAGTGCTGCCTTGAACAATTGGGAAAAAAGTTTGCGAATGGCCATACTTTTGGTCAGTTTTATCGAAATGAATCAACCCTCTGTCTAACCAACGGTGAGTAAGTTCCATCGACTTTTTAGCATAGTTGAAATCGGCATCTCCTGGCGTACATTCGTCAAAGGCCATAATGATGTCTGCCCCAATAATTCGTTGCGTTTCTACCACGTTTTCAGGGGTAAACATATATTTTGTCCCATCAATATGCGATCTAAAAACCGCACCTTCTTCAGATAGTTTTCTGTTTGCCGATAGAGAAAAAACCTGATAACCTCCACTATCAGTTAAAATAGGCTTCTCCCAACCATTAAATTTGTGCAACCCTCCTGCCTTTTCAATTATATCTAGTCCAGGTCTTAAAAAGAGGTGATAGGTATTGCCTAAAATAATTTGAGCTTCTATCTGAGAACGCAATTCTTCAAAATGAACGCCTTTTACGGAACCAACTGTTCCAACGGGCATAAAAATAGGAGTCTCTATTGTTCCGTGGTCTGTTTGAATTAAACCAGCTCTTGCGCGGCTATTTATGTCTGTATTAAGGAGTTGAAAATCCATTTCTTATTAAAATTATGCTTAAATAGCTCGTAGAATGGGTGCAAAGATATAAAACAAACTTTGCAATTTTATCTCTTTTGCTCTATTTGAAACATTGTCTTAATTGTTTTATTCTTGTTTTGAGCCGATAAAATTTCAAAATGATATATTTATAAGTGAGTTATGTAAAAAAAAATTCCCATTTTTGGACAAAAAATTCCATTGGATACACTTTATTTTATTCCAGAGACTTTTGTTGAATACATCGCTCTCTCTATTTTGTCTTTGGCATTCTTATGTCAGATGTTTTATTTCTTATTCTTTTTTAATCGCACAGGCTCTAAAAAACAGTCGGCTCAATCAACCGATTTTCCTCCTGTTTCGGTCGTTATTTGTGCTAAGAATGAGGAGGCTAATTTGAGCCGATTCCTTCCATATATATTAAATCAAGACTATCCAAATTTTGAAGTTGTCGTTGTAAATGATTGTTCTCAGGATGATAGCGAAATAATTTTGGCTCAATTTAAAACTCAATATCCACACCTTTATTATACATCACTCCCATACGATAAAATCTTTACGCACGGTAAAAAATTGCCCTTGACAGTGGGGATAAAAGCTGCCAAAAATGAACATCTTGTTTTTACAGATGCCGATTGTCGTCCCATAGATAATTTGTGGCTAAAGCGTGTGGTTGCAGGTTTTGTTCCGGATGTTGAGATTGTTCTTGCGCATGGAGCGTATGAAAAAAAAGCGGGCTTTTTAAATAGACTTATTCGATACGACTCATTTTTAATAGCCACACAATATTTGGGTTACGCTCTGGCAAAAGTCCCTTATATGGGTGTTGGAAGAAATATGGCGTACAAAAAGTCATTATTTATTAAAGCTGGAGGGTTTAAAAATCACAATAATGTGCTTTCTGGTGATGATGATCTGTTTATTTCTGAAGCTGCAACAAAGAAAAATGTTGCAGTGGTAAAACAACCCGATGCCAGAACGATATCTTTACCAGTTGAGAAATGGTCTTACTACGTACACCAAAAATTACGTCATCTATCAACATCGCCTCTTTATAAGTTTAAAATCAAATTTTTATTAGGACTCGAAGTATTTTCTCGTGAATTGTTTTATGCGGGAGTTATTTTCTCAGCTATTTTTCCTAACTTCGTCTTTATCACTCTTGCTTTTGTGCTCATTCGTACAACTACTAAGTTGATTGTGTTAAGCCGTTCTGCAAAAAATCTTGGTGAGGGAAGGGTCTTTTGGTCATCTCTCTATTTCGATATTTTATTACCATTTATGTATGTATTGTTTCTTATAGAGAACCGTTTTAGAAAAAGAGTGAGTTCATGGAAATAAACCAGAACCTATCGGATAAAGCTCAGCATGACTTTAAATTGGTTGAACTTGCAAAAGAGGGCGATCAGAAAGCTTATGCCGAATTGATGAAACGTTATAAAGACGCCATCTATTTCATGCTTTTGAAGATGATAAATAATAAAACGGATGCCGAAGATTTAACAATGGAGGCATTTTCAAAAGCTTTTAAGAACCTACAGCAATACTCCCCTAATTACGCTTTTAGTACTTGGCTTTTTAAAATTGCTTCAAATAATTGTATTGACTTTTTAAGGAAGAAACGTTCTAATATTATTTCGTTAGACAATAATTTTGGAAAAGAGGACAAAGAGGGTCCAGCACCACAAATAAATGTGAAGGATGATCAGCCCGATCCTGAAGAGTACTTGATAAAACTGCAGAAGAGCGCCATGATGCGCAATGTTGTGAAGAACTTAAGGCCAAGGTATCGTAAGCTGATAGAAATGAGATACTTCAGTGAATATAGTTACGAAGAGATTGCCGATGAACTTAATTTGCCCTTAGGGACAGTTAAAGCTCAGCTGTTTAGAGCTCGTGAACTTCTCTCAGGGACGTTGAAAAGTAGTGACTTCAATAACGATTAAACTTATTTTTATAAATGCATCAAATTTTACTCCAATATTTCCCAAATCTGACT
>JAYVSA010000107.1:0-7216 GCA_043775765.1 Breznakibacter sp.
TTTTGCGAGTGGCTAATTAGTTTGTGAAACGTAACTACCGACTTTTGACTTATGTCAACCAAAAAACCCTCAGCAAACTTACTATTAGTAAGTACTAAATGTTTTAAAATATCCATTTTAATAAAACAAGCCTTTACGTTGGTTAGTGCCGTGAGCGTATAATTGTGCTTATTGTCGAGATACGCGCCTGGGCCAGCAATTAAGGTAGATTGCTGTGCAATACTCAAAAGAATACGCTTGCCATCGAACCCCTCAACATGAATTTTTGCATATCCACTTAACAAAAAAACGGCATCCGAAATTGGACTTCCTTGTTTAAAAATAATCTCTCCGGCAGTATAATTTGCCTGATACCGATTTTTACAAACCAGTTTAAGTTCATCAGTATTCAGGTTCTTAAAATTACCCCAACTATAATCGCAACTACCGCAACATTCCACATTATCCTCCTTTATCATAAAATTGCATGTATTTGCTTAGAAAAACTTACCAGTTGATATATATCAACGTTACAGATGATAATATTCATCATTAACTCGCCATTATGTCAATAGTTAAATTTAGTTAATTTAATTAATTGCCAGTATCTTTAGCTAAGTTTTTAAACAATGATTAATCAAATAAGTTTGACTAATCATTAATAAAAACTAAAAACAGAAAACTATAATATCAATATCATTTTTAACTTAAAACCTGTGGTTATGAAAGTATTTAAAATTCTAGTCCTATCGCTACTGGTGGCAACAGGACTAACCCAATGTACTAAAAGCGACGACCCTGTTACCGCACCAACGGCTTATGATTTGGCTGATGCACAAAAAGGTGGTATGCTTTACGATGCACTTTGGAACAAAGATGCTGGGTCTACTCTCGACAGTGCCACAGTCGTAAAACTAAACGCAGCCCCCAACTTCTTTAAATGCAAAGCATGTCATGGTCCAGAATATAAAGGATTTACGGGCAAATACATCAACAGAACACCTCTTACAGCTATTGGCACAACGCCTGCAAAAGCACGTCCATCAGTGGTTTCATTTAGCTTGGCGGAAGTGGGTATAAGTGATGCACCCCAAGATATCTTTGATGAAATTAGACGTACAGATGGAAGACGGAGTTTGAGCTATGATTTAACACAATATGATGCAACAGCAGGAGCAGTTGGGAATGAAATGCCCGATTACACTACCCTTTTAACAGATGCTCAAGTTTGGGATATTGTAAAATTCATAAAAACACAAACCATTGACGTTTCAAAACTTTATACCGACTCTATTATTGGCGGGTATGCATCTGCAAGCAGTTATGGTTTTAAGAATATTGGGTTAGATGGCAATGCAACAAGTGGCAAAACATTCTACACCAAGAACTGCGCATCGTGCCACGGTACCGATGGAAAAACTCTAGCTGGAAGTACAACCTTTAAAGGTGTTGGATACTACGTAAGAAATGAACCGTATAACATCTTTAACGTAGTACGATTTGGTCGTTTTAGTAGCACTACAAGTAAGAGTTTAATGCCAGCATTTGCAGCAACAGACCAAGAATTAAAAGATTTGTACAAGGCTTGTGCCGATGATGTGGCATTCCCTTTATAACGAATCAGGTTATTCGTTAATTGAATTTAAAAGACCGCTATAAATTAAAATATAGCGGTCTTTTTTTTAGAAGCACCATTAAAGGCATAAATTCAGACAAAATAAAAGAAGAAAATTACAAACGACATCCTCATTAAGAAAAAAAGGATAAAAACAACATATACAAACTCTAAAAACAAGTACCTAGTGCAAACACAACAATCCATGCAAAATACTCATAATAAACATATTACAAGACGATAAAATTCAGATACAATAAATTATTTATAGTTTTTTTTGAAAATGTTTTATTATTTACTGAAAACAAATATATTTGCTAATGATTTAAAACCGCATGTTAAAAATTCACACATTTTAAACCGCGGTGCAATTCAATTAGAACAACAAATCAATAACATTTATTAAGTGAAAAAGGTTATATTCTACAATCCTATTTCGTTAAAATGGTGAAAAACAGTACTACTTTTCCCATCATGCTATTACATCATGCTATTAGCATTATTCTATTCCACGCAAAACCAGAATAAGAGTGATAGAATCTACAGAAGAGATTTATTTATATATTATATTTAGCGACTCAATTACAATTATTAGAGAATTCTAAGAATGAAAACGAACAAAGTAGTAAAAAAAGGTAATAAAACGGATTTCAATAAAGAGAAACCGGTATCTGCAAAAGTTGTTAAAGAAAAACGTCCTGGCAAACCAATTATGAATTCAATTGAGGACGATGAGGACGATGTAAAACCACTTCGCCCGACCACCAATTCGTTCTTCGATGAAGATTACGACGCCGAGGAAGATGACGACGATGATGATGATGATGATAATGAGGACGATGACGAGGAGTATGACGATGATGACGAAGAAGAACTCGAAGAGTTTCAGAAGACAAAATAATTTTAAGGGTGCTTAGCGGCACCCTTTTTTATAATTGAAAAAAATCTCAAGTTATGGAACAATATTGCCTCTGGGCTCAAAGCCACGAATTATCGCAACACTATCATCATACAGAGTGGGGCGTGCCAGTTCATAACGATCAAAAGCACTTTGAATTCCTTACCCTCGATGCCTTTCAGGCTGGGTTAAGCTGGCTCACTATTCTTAAAAAACGAGAAGGATTTAGAGTTGCATTTACAAATTTTGATGTAACGAAAGTAGCGCTCTATACCGATGCCGATATCGAACGCCTCATGCAAGATACCTCTATTGTTCGAAACCGCCTCAAAATAACGGCCACTATACTCAACGCAAGAGCTTTTCTGGAGGTACAAAAAGAGTTTGGGTCTTTTGATAAATACATCTGGCAATTCGTCAATCATGCCACTATTAAAAATAACTTTTCGAACTGGAAAGAGGTGCCAGCCAAAACGCAAGAAGCAGAGAATATGAGCAAAGCCCTTTTAAAGCGAGGATTTAAATTTGTAGGGCCAACCATTTGCTACGCCTACATGCAAGCTGCTGGCATGGTAAACGACCACGAAACAAGCTGTTTTAGATACCATCAGGTGAGTCAATAGTGATGCTTAATGCATTAATAAATAACCAGCAAGAACGATTACCTTATTGAACATCTTTTTATTTTATTTGTATTAGAAGAACAACCTTTTTATTCTCCTATTTATTCACATTTCCTTTGTATCGAATGTGATTTTCTCTAATTTAGACGATAATTCAAAAAATTGACATATGAAAATCACTAAATCATTAAAATTCAGAGGTTTACTAACATTAACACTAATGGCCATAAACGTTTTTTCACCATTGAACACCGCTAAAGGGCAAGTTGAACGCTCTACCATAGCCGATAATTACAAATGGAATCTGTCCGACCTTTATCCAACACAAGAAGCTTGGAGCAAAGAGAAAGAGATTCTAAAAACAAACATTGACGGAATTGTAAAATTTAAAGGAACTCTTGGCGCATCATCAGAAAACCTACTCAATTGTCTCAACTACCTAACCGAAATTAACCGCAAAGCAACACGTTTATACAGTTACGCATCCAAATGCTCAGACCAAGACACACGCGACATGAAGGCGTTGGCACTAGAGCAAGAATTGGAGCAGATATTTACGACTCTCTCCGAAAAAGCATCATTCGTAGATCCTGAGATTTTAGCGATAGGAAAAGCAAAAATAGACAAATTCATTTTGGCAAATAAAGGCTTTGAAGTTTATAGCATGTACTTCGACAACCTCTTTCGTCAACAAAAACACCTTCTGAGTGAGGCTGAAGAGTCGATACTTGCCAACAGTTCACTTATTTCAGGTAATGCATCGAGTGCGTACTCAACCTTTAGCGATGCTGAGATGCCATCAGAAAAAGCAACTTTTAGCGATGGGAAAGAGATCCTTGTCGATCGTCAGGCATACGATATGCTTCGGTCGTCATCGAACCAAGCCGATAGAGAACTGGTATTTGAAACATTTTGGGGCAACTACAAGAAGTTTGAAGCCACTTTTGGCCAACTCCTCTACGGGCAAGTAAAAAAAGACATCTTCTATGCCAGAGCACGCAAATACAACTCTTCGCTAGAGTCGGCATTAGACCGCAACAACATTCCAACAGCGGTATATCATTCACTGGTGGATAATGTTAACAAAAACCTGCCTACCTTTCACCGCTACCTAAAGCTCAAAAAACAGTTAATGGGGCTAGATACGCTTAAGTATTCTGACATTTATGCCCCAGCAGTAAAGGGCATCAACCTAAAATACACCTACGAACAAGCTATGCCAATTATTTTGGATGCCTTTAAACCACTCGGAACCGATTATGTGAGCGTGGTAAAAAAAGCTTTTAAGGAGCAGTGGATAGATGTGTTTCCAAACAACGGCAAACGTTCGGGAGCCTACTCCAGTGGCGACACTTACGATGTGCATCCATACATGTTGCTCAATTATAATGGTAAGTTCGATGATGTGAGCACCCTAGCCCACGAAATTGGTCACACCATGCAGAGCTACTATTCTAATAAAACCCAACCAATTCAAAAAGCCGACTACTCCATATTTGTAGCTGAGGTGGCATCAACATTCAATGAGTCGCTTTTGATGGACAAGATGATGCGTGAAATAACAAACAAAGAGGAGCGTTTGACTCTTTTAATGAACTATCTCGATAAATTTAAAGGGACACTCTTCCGTCAGACCCAATTTGCCGAGTTTGAACTTGCCATTCACGAAAAGGCAGAGAAAGGCGAGCCCCTAACAGGAGAAGTCCTTACAACCCTTTATTCCGACATACTAAGACGTTATTATGGAAGTGATGAAGGCATTACTGTAATTAACAAAAACGTAAACATGGAGTGGGCGTTCATTCCTCATTTCTACTACAACTTTTACGTATTCCAATATTCAACCTCATTTACGGCATCAATGGCTCTGGCACAAGCAGTCATCAACAAAGAGCCTGGTGCGAAAGAGCGTTATATGAAATTCATTAGTGGTGGATGTTCGCAATATCCAATAGATATTCTCAAAGAAGCGGGCGTTGATATGACCACATCGGCACCGTTCGACAGCACCATAAAGGAGATGAATGCCATAATGGACGAAATTGAAGCGTTGATAAAGAAATAAAAAAACAGAAGAAGAAGGTGCATTTTCAAACAAGAAGATGCACCTTTTGCTGAATTAAGGCATTAAAAAACCAAATGTAGTGGCCTCGTGCACCTTTATTCTGAGTTGCGAAAAGAATTTCTACAAATCTTATTATTGCACAAACCAACCCTACTCATCGTTGTAATGCAATAGTACTTAAATTATAAAATCGGTTCGATGAATAATCAATTTATGGAGAGAGCTATTGAATTAGCCCTTAAAGGCATGAGAAATAATGAAGGCGGACCTTTTGGTGCTATTGTGGTAAAAGATGGTCAAATTATTGGCAGAGGAAACAATTGTGTTACAAGCACAAACGACCCCACTGCACATGCCGAAATTGTAGCCATTAGAGACGCATGCAAGAACACAAATAGCTTTAAACTAGACGATTGTGTTATATACGCATCCTGTGAACCATGCCCAATGTGCTTAAGTGCAATTTACTGGTCGCACATAAAAAAAGTTTATTTTGGGTGCTCTACAAGTGATGCTGCGGAGATTGATTTTGATGACAAATTTATATACAAAGAACTGAATATATCCATCTCGAAGAGAAAAATACCAATGGCTCAACTCCTGAGGGATAAAGCGTTAGAAGTTTTTTCTGAATGGAAAGATAAACCCGATACAACCAAATACTGACATCAACGGAGTCTATCTTTTACTCAAAAAGGCTCTCTGCATACAAGTAAATATAAAGGACTAAAATTGAGATACAACCATTAATTACACCATCATGAAAATTAGATTATTGAAAATTGCGCTCGTCACGTTTATGGTGCTATTACTCAACAATAACACAAAGGCCTGCACCAACTTCCTTATTACCAAGGGTGCTACCAAGGATAGTTGCACCATGATATCCTATTCGGCAGATTCGCACGATCTCTTTGGTGAGCTCTACCGCTTTCCAGCAGCCGATTATGCCGATGGAGTAATGCTCGATGTAAGAGAGTGGGATACCAACAAACCACTTGGCCAGATAAAACAAGCCACCCATACATTTAGCGTAGTGGGCAACATGAACGAAAATCAAGTGGCCATAGGCGAAACCACTTTTACCGGCCGCGAGGAGCTGCAAGATACAACGGCAATCATAGACTACGGTAGTCTGATATACATTGCCTTACAACGTTCCACCACGGCACGCAATGCCATAAAAACAATGACCGACCTAGTAGCCGAATATGGATATTATAGCACAGGCGAATCGTTTTCAATAGCAGATCCGAAGGAGGTTTGGATCCTTGAAATGATTGGCAAAGGACCAGGCAATAAAGGAGCGGTATGGGTAGCACGCCTCATACCAGATGGTTACATAAGTGGTCATGCCAACCAATCGCGCATAACAAAATTCCCTCTCAACGACCCAAAAACAACCCTCTATGCACCCGATGTAATAGACTTTGCCATATCAAAAGGGTATTACCAAGGCTCAAAAGAAGATTTCAGTTTTGCCGACGCTTATGCTCCACTCAACTTTGAAGCTATTCGATTTAGCGAAGCACGGGTATGGGCAGGCTTTAGAAGAGTAACCACGGGCATGGATAAATATGCCGACTATTTTAATGGCGATAAATCGAAACGTTTTCCGTTATGGGTTAAACCAACAAAGAAACTGGAGCCTAAAGATATTATGGCCATCATGCGCGACCATTACGAAGGCACCGATATGGATATGACCAAAGATGTGGGTGCTGGCCCTTTTGCTTGCCCCTATCGTTTTCGCCCACTCACATGGAAAGTTGACACCACCGAATATTTCAACGAACGCGCCATTGCAACACAGCAAACGGGCTTCTCCTTTGTAGCACAAATGCGTGGCAATTTGCCCAACCCAGTAGGTGGCATTCTTTGGTTTTCGGTAGACGACGTGGCGTCCTCGGTTTATGTGCCAATCTATTGTGGCATTACTGAAGCGCCATACAATCTAAGAGTAGGTACGGGTTCTCTTTTAAACTTCTCGTGGGATGCCAACTTTTGGGTATTTAATTGGGTAAGCAACATGTCTT
>JAYVSA010000108.1:0-2010 GCA_043775765.1 Breznakibacter sp.
CAAAAATTAGTGACCAACTATTTTGACCTAAAGGGTAGGGTTGAGTGAGATATTTTATAAAGCGATTTTCCATTTTTAATGACGCAAAAAAATATGAAATTTTAGACTATGATATCTCTATACCATATTTGGGAAGCAAACCAGCTACACCAGACAAAGAGAATTTCGCCTTTTTTAATCGGTTTTTCTCTGGGATTATGATGTAATTAAAAGAGCTTCTGAAATCGCACTTCTCAAGATTTGTATTTTCGAAGCTTGAACCCGAGAAATCGCACTCATCAAACAAAGAGCTACTAAAATCAACCTCTGAAAAATCAACTTCTATGAGTTTTAATTTTCGAAAGACGCTCTTTTGCAGTTTAAACTTATAAAATGATGAGTGATTTAGTATGCAACTTTCAAACGAGAGCGCTAACCCAAACGGATTGCAGGCACTAAATTGAATACCCAACATTTTGCAATTGCTAAAATGCACATCGCGGATAGCTGTTGTCCCAACTTTGACCATAGAAAGATTGCACCCTTCAAATAGACAATCCGCAAAGGAAGACCCACTTAGGTCGGCATTCGAAAGATCGCAATTAATAAACTTACAACACTCATACTCACCTCTTTCAAAACCTTGTTCTGAATAGTTCACTTTTTCAAAAACCTCATCTACTATATAGGATAACGCCATATTAACCATTTTTATGTTGAATCAAAGATACAGAAGTGTTGATGATTTGCCTATTTTGAAAGTGATTTTTGCTCCTGCATGTCGACAAAAAAAGAGAGTCGCCCATTGCTGAACGACTCTCTTTTAAGATATTTATTGAACTATTAGTCAATAACAGTATAAACCGCTTCTGATAAACGCTTGTAACCGCTGTAACGCCATTTTGCATTTCTCTCAGCCTCTTTGAAGAGCTCTGTAGCCTCGTTTGGATACGCTTTTATCAGCGATGTATAACGAACTTCACCCATTAAGAAAGCTTGGAACTTACTCCAATCTGGCTCTTTTGAATCTAGTTGGAATGGATTTTTACCTTCAGCCTCCATACGTGGATCGAAGCGGAATAGGTGCCAATAACCCGACTCAACAGCCAGTTTACCTTCATTTTGAGTACCACCCATTCCATTTTTCAAGCCGTGGCTGATACATGGTGAGTAAGCTATAATCAACGATGGACCAGGATATGCTTCGGCCTCTTTAAGAGCTTTGAAATATTGCGATTGGTTTGCACCCATCGACACTTGTGCCACATAAACATAACCATAAGTTGTTGCCATCAAACCAAGGTCTTTCTTGCGAATTCTCTTACCTGATGCTGCAAATTTGGCGATTGCACCTACTGGAGTTGATTTTGATGATTGACCACCGGTGTTTGAATAAACCTCAGTATCCATTACCAAAATATTAACATCTTGACCCGATGCAATTACATGATCTAAACCACCGTAACCTATGTCGTAAGCCCAACCGTCGCCACCAAAGATCCACATTGATTTCTTGATCAAATAGTCTTTAAGAGCAATAAGATCTTTAGCAACAGCATGTTTTTCGTTAGCTAATGCAGCAAGAACAGCTTTTGAAACTTCAGTAGTTGTTTCACCATTATCTTTGTTCGCCAACCAGTTTTCGAATGCCGCTTTAGTGGTTGCATTTACCTCATTAAGAGATGCTTCCATTTTAAGTTTGATGCGATCACGAAGTTTGTTTACGCCAATATTCATACCTAAACCGTACTCAGCATTGTCTTCAAACAATGAGTTACCCCACGATGGACCTTTGCCTTCGTTGTTAACGCAATATGGTGTTGCAGGAGCCGAACCACCATAGATTGAAGAACAACCTGTAGCGTTAGCAATCATCATACGATCGCCATAAAGTTGAGTAATCAATTTGATGTATGGAGTTTCGCCACAACCAGCACAAGCTCCGTGGAACTCGAACAATGGCTTAGCAAATTGCGATGCTTTAACGTTCATTGATTTTGGAGTGATGGTATCTTTGTAAGTTACCTTCTC
>JAYVSA010000109.1:0-10543 GCA_043775765.1 Breznakibacter sp.
GAATCGAGAATTTACGAAAAGTGCGGTGAATTTATTCATACCGATTTTATCATCACCAATATAGGGAAAGCAAATTATACTGAAATTTTTCCGAAAGAAGATGGCGATTTCTGGTATAAGTGCAAAGTAACCTTTGTTACAATAGACGAACAGGCTGGCAAGGAGAAAAAGGTGTCGGCTCAAATGTTGGTTATGGCCAACACGGTAAAACATGCCTTTGACAATCTCACGGAGAGCTTAAGCACTGGTTCGTTTGAATTTGACATTGTAGCTATTACGTTGAGTCCGATAGTTGATATATTTCCATACTCGGCAGATGAAGAAAAGATAAAAGGCAAGAAACTTCTTCGCACAACGGAATTTGACAACAAAAATGATGATGCGCAAATAGTTGACGAACTAGAAGTTGAGGACGAGGCAATTGAAGTAGAATAACTCAAATAGAAAAATATTAGAATATTTAAAAAAAAAGTAGATTTCTTATACGTGTCATCTTTAAGTTATTTGTCTTATAATCAAATTGGGCATAAGAAAGCCTTAAAATTAAAGGATATGACAACAGAATCTATAAGACGATCGCTTTTTAAAGTATTAAGAAAAGCAGGAATTCCAAAAGCACGCATTAGTGAGAACGCATCATTACAAGAAGATTTATTTTGGGACGACGTTGACTTAACATGTTTCTTATATCATTTGGAAACAAGTTTTAAAGCCGATTTCAAGCTCGAAGATATTAAGAAGCTCTATTCGATAAAAGATACGATAAACTTTTTGAGTACGCGATATGCCTAATCGCGCTTTTGTTACCATTGCTTTTGATTAAAAATAACGCAAGCCCGCCCTTAAAAGCGGGCTTTTTTTATGCCAGAAAACGGGTAAGATTTATACCGATTTGTGAGATGTTTCAAGAAAAGCCTGAACTTAAAGGTTAAAAGCGAGAGGGATTGACGCAGAAATCCTTTTTGCCCCTCTCGTGTACAAACAAGTTACTTAAATTAATAGGGCAAAAAGATTGGAGTAAAAGCCCGACAATAGGGGAATTTGCTTCGAATGCAAAACCTGAATTAAACAGAAGAAAAATGAGGATACCCCTGTTGGCTCGCCAAAATAAAAAACACCAATTATTCGCTTTCAAAAAGAAGACGAACCTCTTGAAGCGGTGGTATGACGTTGAAATCTTGCCAATAGAGCGGCGAATTTAAGGATACCTTTTCTGAGAGGATATCGTGAGATTTAACGTAGCCGTTGTTAAGAATTTGATATTTGCCCGTTGCAGATTCGGTAATGGCCAACTCGGTGATGGCCGTAAAGTTTGTAGAATGGAGTTTATGGCTCTTATTTTGGATTCTAAGCGCAAGCTCCCCCTTAACATAAGAGAGCATCCAACGCCCAGAAGACGGCCTGTAATGAACCTGATATTTGGCCGAAAGAGGAACAGTTTTAGTGCCCCCTTTCTCGGACTGGACAAAGTAACTTTTGCTTTTTTTAATGGAGTTGGCCGAGAGTTGGAAATTAACGCAGGTGATGGCGTAACTCTCCCTGTCGATATAAAAAGTACCCGTGTAGAGCAACTCACCATCGTCTATTACTGGCTCAAAATCAATAACATATACATCTTTGCCATATTCCGAATCATACCCATTGAAATGATATTTATACATTGATGGCGTGTTCGGCCGAGGCAGAAAATCGAAGTATCGAGCCACATCGAGCTTTGAAAAATAGAATGGGCCACCCTCTAAACGGAGAGAAATATTACCTAAACTAAGGGAGTCTTTATAGCGACGGACTTTCTCAACCAACACTTTTTCGCTTGCAAACTCATTGACATACGAGGGTTTACATACAGCAACAACTGCCTCTGTAACATCGACATAGCGGTCTTTTTTAAGAATGGACTCACGAAAAAAACCCGTTAAAAGAGTTGGCGAGGAGGCATAGTTCAGGTCACGATTGGCCACCACTTTTGCGAGAATCTTGATGGGGTCCGTAAACGTTACTAAAACCTCGGGCAACTCGGTTACACGCTCTTGTAACTTAATGGTTAATAATTCATTGGAGCGTTTCATTGGAAGCCGCGTAGGCATAAAACCAAGAGAAGAAGCCTCAAGCGTGCAGGCAGAGCTGTCGGCCGTGAGCCTGAATTCAAATTCGCCATTGCTGTTTGTTATGGTACCCATATTGGTACCCATAACGCAAACCGTGGCAAATGGTATAGGTTCATTTTTAGACTCACTAAGGATGACGCCTCGAAAAATTAATCGAGGCTTTTGTCCAACCGCCATGCGTTTACGACGGATTATGATTTGATTCTCGACCAAAATCCACTCACTGCTATCGGTAGCAAAAGATTGGTTCAGCCATTGATACGAAGTCAAACTTGCAGCAACATCGTATTTTTTTAGAGTATCGGCAACCAGAGATGCATCGTTAGAAAACTGGAGATGATAACGAACATTGAGGGTATCAACAATTTGAGAAAAAGTAAGACTCTGAGTTTCATTTACAATAAAACCATTTAACACCTCTTGCCCCACCACCGTAGAACAAGAAATAAAGAGCAGAATAATAGTTTTATAAAACGGTAGTCTCATTGCTGAACTTCGTAAATAGTGGCACTCTTTAATTGATAGTTACAACTCCATTTGAAATAGAATAGCTAAAGTTAAAGGTAGATGATATTATTCTCATAATTGAGTTTATATCTCTATTTTGAAAATTTGCGGTTAATTCTTTATTTAAAACAGTGGTATCACGCACGTTAAGCTCCACTTTATATGTTTCGGAAAGTACTTGAAACACCTCTTTTAACATAGATTTGTTAAAAGAAAGTGATTTCGTTTTCCAAGCAATATCGTTCAAATTAGAAGTGCTATTTTTGAAAAAATCGTGAGTAATAGTATTTAGAATGGCACTTTCACCCTTATGCAAAACAATTTTTGGAAGTGTTTCATTCTTAGCCAATACCTCTACAACACCTTCTACAACAGTAACTTGAAGTAGTTTTGAGTTTGCGCCAAAGTCCTTAACATTAAACTGTGTTCCTACAACTTTTACTTCCAGCCCGTTGGTGCGCACCACAAAAGGTTTAGCCTTGTTCTTGGCAACTTTAAAAAAAGCCTCCCCTTCGAGTTTCACCAATCTAAGCTCTTGCGAAAATTCGGCTGGATGACTAAATTTTGAGGCTCCATTAACGGTAACCTCGCTACCATCGGCCAGTAAAAGCTCTTTAACCTCAGTTTTAGTTGTAGCAATTTCAATGTCTTTTGGCAATGGCTTAACCATTAAGGTAGTAATTAGAAGAATAACCCCAACGAATGCCGCCGCAATAGCAGCATAGGCAACGAATTTCCTCCTAAATACAAGTGGTTTAACAGCACCCCTCTTAACCATCGATTCGTTTGCATCAATGGTCGCTTTTACATGAGCCCACGCTTTTGGCAAATCCACTTCGAGCCCAACCAACGAGGCTGTTTCTAAAGCCCACGCCTCCTGCAAGGTTAACCAAAAATCGTTGTTACTAAAATTCTCATTACGCCACTCAAGAAGAGACTCGTATTCGAGTTTTGAGGCCTCACCTGCAAGAAGTTTTGATTGAAGAATCAAATCTTCTTTAAAATTATATCGTTCCATAAAATCTCTTTATTACTTACTTCCAACAATAAAACAAACCCACTAAAATAATTGTAACCAGACTTTTGTACGAACTTAAACGCTCTCGAACATACCCTAAAGCCTTACTCATCTGAGCTTCAATAGTTTTTACCGATAAGTTTAATTCCGTTGCAATTTCGGCATACTTCAATCCATCAATTCGATTCATTTTAAATACTTTTCTACGCTGTTCGGGTAACTCCTCTATAACCAACATAATATGCTCAATAACATCGGTATCGGGCTGATACACCACATCATTAGCCGAATTAGCACTCTCTTTCTGATATTTCAAAAAAACCTTCTGTCTCTTAATCTCATTGAGCGATCGGTTCCGAACCGAGACAACCAAATATGCCTTTAATGAGTTAATATTTGCCTCATTACGGTGTACCCAAAGATTCACAAAAACATCTTGCACAATGCTTTCAGCCAACACCTTGTCTTCCAGAATTTTATAACTAACAGCAACCAACAGCCGGTAATAATGGTTAAATAGATGTTGGAAAATACCATTATCCCCTTTTCGAAGTCCCGCCAAATACTCCTCTTCGCTGAAGCTCATTTTATGCGATGCCACACCCATAATTCGTTCATTTAAAATAAAGACAACCAGCCTCTAAAATACCCTTATTCTCCAAAAAAGAAACATCTAAATAACAATAAATTTAGTACCTTTATTTACAAACTTTATACCTATCAAAATGGCAACTCTATCTACTACCTACATGGGCTTCCAAATTTCATCGCCTATTGTAATTGCCAGTTGTGGCCTAACCAACTCACTGAACGAAGTTATTGAACTTGAAAAAAATGGTGCGGGCGCCGTTGTTTTGAAATCACTATTTGAAGAGGAGATTATTACCGAACTTCAAAAAGAGGTTCATGCCATGAAAACGGACAACTACCATCTTTATCCCGAGACGATGAAGTTTTTTGAAGAGTCTGATGTCGAAGACACCCTTACCAGCTATCTTAAACTCATTACCGAATGCAAGGCAGCAGTAAAAATACCTATTATTGCCAGTATCAACTGCATTACGTCTCGTAACTGGACCTACTTTGCCAAGACACTTAAAAATGCGGGTGCTGATGGGCTCGAACTCAACATTTCACTCTTTCCAACAGATGACGACCGCTCTTCGGCAGAAATAGAGCAAATTTATATCGATATTATAAAAGCCGTAAAAAAAGAGGTAGACATACCACTTTCTGTTAAAATAGGCCCATTTTTCACCAATCTCTCCACCTTAGCAACAAGATTATCGTTAAGTGGCGTTCGGAGCATTACGTTATTCAACAAACAATATTCTGCCGATATAGACATTGATGAGCTATCGATTGTAGACTCAACACGTCTCTCTTCTTCAACCGATTACACACTTCCGTTACGCTGGTGTGCCATTTTATCTAACCGCATTAACTGCGAAATTTCTACCTCAACAGGCGTTCACAATGGAGAAACAGCCATCAAAATGCTGTTGGCTGGAGCACAAACCATTCAAATTGCCACTACGCTCTATAAAAATGGTTTAGAGCAAGTAAAGGCTATTAATAATGAGATTGTGAAATGGATGGATGCAAAAAAATTCGGTACCATTGATGATTTTAGAGGAAAACTCTCTGTTGAAGAAACCATCGATCCATCGGCCTATTTGCGGATACAATTCATGAAAAATTATTCGGAAAAATAAACACCTTACAGTTAAAAAACAGAAAGGCGAAGAGATTATATTTCTTCGCCTTTCTATTTCTATTCAATATTTTTAGACTCTTCGAATACGAGCACCCAGTTTATTGAGGCGAATATCAATGGCTTCATAGCCTCTATCTATTTGTTCAATATTATGAATGGTACTCTTTCCCGAGGCCGAGAGTGCGGCAATAAGCAAGGCAACCCCAGCACGAATGTCTGGTGAAGTCATAACGGTACCACGCAAAGCATTCTCCTTATTCATACCAATAACAGTAGCACGATGCGGGTCGCAGAGAATGATGCGAGCGCCCATATCAATGAGTTTATCGACAAAGAAGAGGCGACTTTCAAACATCTTTTGATGAACCAAAACACTTCCTTTGGCCTGTGTAGCCATAACCAAGAAAACGCTCAGCAAATCGGGAGTAAGTCCAGGCCAAGGAGCATCGGCAATGGTCATAATGGAGCCATCAATAAAAGTATCAATCTCGTAATGATCTTGTGCGGGAATATAAATATCATCACCTCGATACTCCATCTTAACACCCATGCGCTCGAAGAACATCGGAATATTACCCAAGTGTTCTAGAGCAACGTCTTTGATGGTAATTTCAGAACCCGTCATGGCAGCCATACCAATGAAGCTACCAATTTCAATCATATCGGGTAAAATACGGTGCGTGCAACCTTTTAGCTCAGGTACGCCACGGATAATGAGTAAGTTTGAACCAATACCCTCTACGTCGGCACCCATAGACTTCAACATATTACAAAGTTGTTGCACGTAAGGTTCGCAAGCGGCATTGTAAATGGTTGTTTTGCCAGGAGTAAGCACGGCGGCCATAAGCACGTTTGCTGTGCCCGTAACGCTCGCCTCATCTAAAAGAATGTAAGTACCTTTAAGTTGCGAAGCTTCTACGGTATAGAATATTTCCTCGGAGTCGAAATTGAATTTTGCGCCTAACTTCTCAAACCCAAAGAAATGGGTATCGAGCCTACGACGTCCAATTTTGTCGCCCCCAGGTTTTGGGAAATAAGCCTTTCCAAAGCGCGCTAAAAGAGGACCCATAATCATGATAGAACCACGAAGTGAGGAGGCTTTCTTTTTGAAGTCAACCGTTTGGAGATATTCCAGATTGACTTTATCGGCTTTAAAAGAGCAGGTATGGCGGTCGATGCGGTTGGTGGTGACGCCTAAATCGGAGAGAAGAAGAATGAGATTATTAACATCCAAAATATCGGGAATATTTGAAATAACAATTTCATCAGAGGTAAGAAGCACGGCACAAATAACTTGTAACGCCTCATTTTTAGCACCTTGTGGTGTAATTTCACCTTTAAGTTTATATCCACCTTCAATTTCAAAACTATTACTCATCTCTACTCTCTGTATATATTAAATGGTAAGACTAATTTGTTGGACGCCCCGGATTTCGGCGATCGTCATTGCGACGTGGCCCCGAGTTCTGCCCTTGTTGAGCAGGAGTTGTGCCAGTACTCTTTTTATAAGTGCCATTATGAGGCGTTCGGTGTGATGGGTTGCTGGAATAACCAGCGTTTGCAGGGCGCGATTGACTTGTTTGACTTGAAGCGCCTGCTTGAGAAATAGCCGAACGATTATCGCGCATTTCACGGAAGTCTATCAAACGAATACCTTCGGGAATTTCGAGCTTATTGCCCGATAAAATTTTCATGTCGGCAATGATGCGTTCATCAGTAACCGAATCTTTATTCCATACCGAAAGCGACTTTTTCATGTGATTGCCCAACATGATGGTGATTGCTCTTTTACGTGCTGGATCTTCCTCTTTAAGTGCTTGTTCGAGCATATCAACCACAATTTTACCATAATGTTTAATGCGAATGGTGTTGTGTTGATAGGGCACTTTTGCTGGTGGTGCTTCGAGAGTTTCGATGCTTGGCAAAGGAAAAGGTGTCTCTATATCGAGTTTAAAATCGGACATGATAGCCAAATGATCCCAAAGTTTATGGTTAAAATCGGGGACATCGCGCAAATGAGGAAACAGATTTCCCATAACCACAATAATGCTTTTGGCGCATCGAGTACGCTCCTCCTTGTCTTGAATTCGAAGCGCATGTTCCACCAAAATATGAATGTGACGGCCATATTCGGGAAGAATTAGATCGGCTTTTTTTGTGTAGATAAAACGCTTTGGAGGACGCGGATTTTCTAAAGTTGATGATGTCATACTTTATATATTTTCCCTCTTATAAAAGAGAGTTTCTTGTGTAATTTTTCAATAAACAGGTTATTACAACCACATTTAAGCATTAAAACTGAAGTCTTTTTGGAATGTAAGTTGGTAATTAGCAGCCTATTAGACCGTACTGCCAAACTATTAAGTGATGCGAATTTACTCTATAATTTTAAGTTTGGCAAATTTTAGTAGTAATTGTTTCTCTCCAAAGCTGTCGAAATTTATAATTCCACGAGTATCAATACCCGCTTCCTCAATACTGGTTATCAAACCCTTACCAAACTTAAAATGCTCTACCACCATGCCTTCTTTTAGGTTGGTTGATGGTGTTGCTAACGAGGATGATATGGGCTGAGCTGGCTGGCTGGCTGGTGGAATCTTTTTAAAGTTCGATGAGCTGGAGAATGTGTTGGCAAAACGACCGCTACTCATAGACTCATCATTGGATGAAGAGTTGAATTTCTTGGTTGTTCCGAACTTCGATTGACCGCCGTAGCTCGTGCCATAGCCGCCACCAAAACTGCCTTTTGCAAAATTGCCGCCACGCTCGCCACTGCCCGAGAGACGACTATCTTTAATGTCGCCATCAATATACTCTTTGTCTATCTCGCTCAAAAACCGACTTGGTGCAGGAAACGTAATTTTGCCCCATTTCATTCGTTGCTTCACAAAAGAGATCGCCACAAACTCCTCGGCCCTGGTGAGTGCCACGTAAAAAAGACGACGCTCTTCTTCGAGTTGTGATGGATCGGAGGTAGTCATGGGCGATGGGAAAGTCTCCTCCTCAACACCAACAATAAAAACACTCTTAAACTCGAGTCCTTTAGCAGCATGAATGGTCATTAGCGCCACCTTATTCCTATCGTCTGGTTTTTCAGAATCGGCATCGGTTAAAAGAGCCACCCCCTGTAAGAAATCAGCCAAAGAGGTTGGCTCACCCCTTTCGGCCTGATCGTTACAAAACTCCTTAATGGCGTTCAAGAGCTCCTCGAAGTTCTCTTGACGAGCCATATTTTCAGGCGATTTGTCGAGATATAGCTCTTTTATAAACCCACTCTGAGTAGCAATTTCATTAGCCAAATCAAAGGCGTTGAGGTTAGGCACACTCTGACGGAAGGTCATAATCATTTGCAAAAAAGAGGTTATCTTTTTAACCGTACCCGCCGAGACAATGGTACTATTCAGAGCCACCGAGGCATTCCACATACTTTTGCCATTGGTAAGAGCCTGATTCTCTATTACATCGAGTGTGGTTTTACCAATTCCTCGTGCTGGATAGTTGACAATTCGTTTAAATGCCTCATCATCGAGAGGATTAACAACCAAGCGGAAATAAGCAATGATATCTTTAATCTCCTTTCGTTGGTAAAAGGAGAGACCTCCGTAGATTTTATACGGTATTTGAAGCTTTCGGAACGACTCCTCAAAAATACGACTCTGCGCATTGGTACGATAGAGAATTGCAATATCTTGATATTCGGTATTTGCTTTTCGGCGTTCGAGGATAGCTCGTGAAACTAAAACCCCCTCTTCCTGATCGGAGAATCCTTTGATAACCTGTATCTTATGACCAACAATCTTCTCTGAGAAGACATCTTTGTGTATTTGGTGCGTATTTTTTTTGATGATGCTGTTGGCCGCATTCACAATATTCTGGGTTGAACGGTAATTCTGCTCCAGCTTAACGGATTTATAATTGGGATAATCGTTACGGAAATTAAGAATATTACCAATATTAGCACCCCTAAAACTGTAGATACTCTGAGCATCGTCGCCCACCACGCAAAGATTGAGATTCTTTACACATAACTGCTTTATAATCAAATACTGAGAATGGTTTGTATCTTGATACTCATCTACCAAAACATATTTGAACTTCTCTTGATATTTGGCCAAAATATCGGGATGATTTTTGAATAAGATGTTGCTATAGAGTAGTAAATCATCGAAATCCATGACATCCGACTGCGCACAACGACGCATATAGGTGGCATAAACTTTAAAGAGACTTGGACGTTTGGCCGCATTATCACGTTCGCGGATGGTTGGATCGGCCTCATATTGTGGTGGAAGAATGAGGTCATTTTTAGCCGCAGAAATCTTTGAATAAACCTCCCCTGGTGTGTAAATTTTCTCATCGAGTTTGAGCTCACGCACAATCGATTTCAACAAACTTTTGGTATCAGAGGTATCATAAATGGTGAAGTTGCTACTAAAATTTATCGCTTTAGCTTCAAAACGAAGAATTTTTGCAAATACCGAGTGAAAGGTTCCCATCCACAATTTTGAGGCTGCCACATCGCCCACCACCGAGCCAATACGGTTCTTCATTTCCTGCGCAGCCTTATTGGTAAAGGTAAGCGCCAAAATATTATAGGGATGAATACCAACTTTCAAACAATGTGCAATGCGATAGGTGAGAACGCGCGTCTTGCCAGAGCCAGCTCCTGCAATAACCAACATTGGCCCATCTACCGAAACCACGGCTTCGCGCTGTGCGTCATTGAGTTGATCTAAATAATTCTCATCCATAATAGCATCAAATTGTAAGAACGACAAAAATAGTTAGTAAAACGTAACTTTCTAATAAAAAAGAGTGTAACTCTGCAAGTTGTGAATAATATTTTAAGTTATTTTGTGTTATGAAGTTGTTATAAAACAACAATCTCCAAATTAAATAGTTACAGCAATATATAAACTATGCAAAAGCTTAGAAAACAACTTTTATTATCAATGGTTCTCCTTTCATTTGCCATTGCCATTGGCGCCCAAAACATCAGTTCTCCAGAAGCCACATACAGCGAAACTGTTTTTACATCAACCACCAACTTTTACTATCAACCAATGAGTGGTGCAACATTAGTTGGAACAAATTCTAAAACAGGAGCCACAAAATGCTGGTGGAGCAAATATGATGAAGCCACAAGCAAATATCTATTCTTAAAAGAAGATTTTACACCCACGAGCACCATAG
>JAYVSA010000110.1:0-6134 GCA_043775765.1 Breznakibacter sp.
CCACACTTTTTAACCTGCCAACTACCGATTATAAAGGTTGGGCAAATGGCTTAAAAAAAGCGGGTTATGCAACAGATCCGAATTATGCGCCCAGACTAATTAAAATTATTGAGGATAACAACCTAAATCTTTTCGACTCCGACACAGAAGGGGTTGTATTAAAGAAAAGCGAAGCCGCCAAAACATCGAAAAGCAAAAAGATTCAAGATAAATTTGTTGTCGATCCATTTTTTAGTCACGAAGTGGAGTACAACAACGGTGTAAAATATATTGTAGTGAGAGACGGTGATACCTTTGAACGTATCTCAAATGAATTTGGCCTTAGAAGCTGGGAATTAGCAAAATATAACGACCTCAATGGGTCGCAAACAATAGATAATTTGCCCTATCTCTATATTGCAGCAAAGAAAGGAAAAGCACATTTCTCTCATGAGACTCATAAGGTTAAAAAGGGCGAAACACTCTATTCAATTTCCAACAAATATGGGCTAAAACTCAATAAACTAAAATATTACAACCACTTAAACACCAACAGCGCAATTAAAGAGGGCGATGTTCTTAATTTAAGAAAAAGAAAAAAGAACGCTTAATGTCACAACAATATATTGACGATTCATACACACCACCACCAACGGTACAGGGGTTAGATTATTACATGGATCCGAAAGGGTTTCGTGTTATGACTGAGCATTTTCTCAAAAACAGAGGCTATTGTTGCGGAAATGGATGCCGTCATTGCCCCTATTCACCAAAACACACAAAAGGAAACACCAAAGTTAAAGAGTAACCAATTATGAATAAAATAGAATACCCACGAATCGTATTTATGGGTACACCCGATTTTGCAGTAGCTACGTTAAAAGCTTTAGTAGACGCCAACTACAACGTGGTAGGCGTTATTACAGCACCCGATAAACCAGCAGGAAGAGGACAAGCAATCAAGCAATCGCCCGTAAAAGAGTATGCTTTAGCCAACAGCTTAGCGGTACTACAACCGGAGAAACTCAAGAATCCTGATTTCATTGAAACGTTAAGAACACTAAAAGCCGACTTGCAAATAGTGGTTGCCTTTAGAATGTTGCCCGAAGTGGTTTGGAATATGCCCCCAATAGGTACTTTCAATCTCCACGCTTCACTTTTACCACAATACCGTGGTGCTGCACCTATAAACTGGGCAGTAATCAATGGTGAAAAAGTGACTGGCGTTACCACCTTCTTTTTACAACACGAAATTGACACAGGTAGTGTAATTTTCTCAAGAGAGGTAATTATTGAAGATGAAGATTGCGCAGGAACTCTGCACGATAAACTAATGAATGTGGGATGCGAATTGGTGGTTAAAACCGTAGATGGCATTATTAACAACACCATAAATCCACAACCACAACCTATACCAACAGAACCCCTTAAGAATGCGCCCAAAATATTTAAAGAGAGTTGCAAAGTAGATTGGAACAACCAAAGCCATACAATTGTTAATCTTGTAAGAGGTTTGAGCCCCTACCCTTCTGCTTGGAGCGAACTTATTTTACCATCTGGAATCACCACTACATTCAAAATATTTAAGGCTAAGGCGTGCGAGACCAAGAACCTAAAAGTTGGTGAAATTGAAACCGATGGAAAGACATTTGTGAAAGTCGGGAGTTTATCGTCCGACATAGAACTTTTGAATATTCAGCTAGCAGGTAAAAAACACCTTGAACTTAAAGAGCTTCTTCGCGGGTTTAAATTTGAAACTGGGGCAAGGGTGCAGTAATAGGCACAATCAACGACTTCTTATCTAAAAAAGAGAGGTTTGTCTTGGTTCATTAACAACAAGAGAATCGAGCTCCTCTTTTTCAAATAATGTTGGATAATCGGACAAGAAACGCTCCATAATGTGCCTAAAAATGGTTTCTCGAATAAACTGACTCTTACTGTCGATGTTGTATTTTTTGCAATAACCATCTAAAGCTTCTTTCTCTTTATCGTTGAGCACCAACGTAATACGATTATTTCGAACCAACTTCTCTCGCTGAATAGCGGTGCTTTTCTTTTTAAGTTTAACTTTACGATTACTTACTTTTCGCATGGGCAATTATTACAGCGTGGATAAACGTTCAGCTATCTGCTTGTCATTCACCGCAAAAGTAGAAAATATTATACAAAACGAATCACCTCACAACAATAAAATAGGTATTTGAGCAAAGAGAAGCTATCTTTGTGCCTTTGAGGAGATTAGGCAATCTAATGTCTGACCACTTTTTTACTAAATAGATTAAATTCACACAATGAAATTTGCCAAATACAGCATAACACAAGAGTTGAAAGACAACCTCGAAACCCTTGGTTTTAAAAGCCCTACCGACATTCAATACAAATCCATTCCGCACATTCTAAAGGGCGAAGATGTGATGGCCATTGCACAAACAGGTACTGGTAAAACGGCAGCCTTTGCTATTCCAATCATTCACAAAATTCACTCCAAGAAGCGCGATAGCAGAGATTACGGCATAAAATGCTTGGTAATGGTTCCTACTCGTGAGTTGGCTGAGCAAATATCTAAGGTTTTCATAAAACTTGAAGAAAACACCAAAGTCTCCACCCTTTGTATCGTAGGTGGTGTGGAACAAGAAGATCAGATAAAAAGATTAAATCATGGTGCCGATATTTTAGTGGCTACTCCAGGCCGTATGTTCGACCTCATAAACCAAGGTGCCATTAACCTCGACGTTATTGAAACGCTGGTGCTCGATGAGGCCGATCAGATGCTGGCATTGGGCTTTTATAAAGACATTCGCGATGTACTGAAACGAATTCCACGCTTTCACCAAACCCTCTTTTTCTCAGCTACCATCAACGAAGAGATCAAAGATTTGGCTTACTCAATTGTTAAAAACCCAATCAGAATTCAGATTTCGCCTAAAGATAGAGTGAATAAAAACATCAACCATTCTATTGCCTTCATTGCCATGGACGACAAGCGTTTCTTCCTAGAACGCATTGTAAAGCAAAATCCGAACAGCAAGATAATGGTTTTTGTACGAACCAAAGTGCGTGCAGAAAGGGTCTTAAACGCCATGTTGCGAGTTGACATTGCTTCTGAAACACTTCACGGAGACAAAGAGCAAACCGAGCGCACAGCTACCTTAAATCGCTTTAGAGCGGGTGAAACCAAACTCCTTATTGCTACCGATGTGAGCGCGCGTGGTATTGATATTGATGAAGTGGAATATGTGATAAACTACGATATGCCCGAAGTGGCCGAAAACTATGTTCACCGTGTAGGTCGAACAGGCCGAGGCGTTAGAAAAGGAACTGCGGTGTCATTTTGCGCACCCGAGGAGAAGGAGATTTTAGACGAGATACAAGAATATTTGGATGGGCCAATTGCAGTGCTCGACATTGACCCTAATGATTACGAGAAAACCATTGATCTTACCAGCGATACGTCGAAAGACGACTGGAAATCGCTTATGAAAGAGGCCATAAATCTCGAAGAGAACTTTAAGGCAAAACCTGTTAAGAAAAAGAAGAAAAAATAAAATTGTCCAAAGAATAAAATTATCCAAGAGGCCTAACCACAAAGCGTTAGGCCTCTTTTTTCTTTAATCGACAGACCTTAACATTTCGCCAAACGGAAGTTAAACTTTGGTTAAACAAGAAAAAGGATGCATTAGGATTAAAATTCAACCCTTATATTTGCATCATAACAAAAGGGAAACAACATTAAAGAAAAGTCCATCATAATAAAAAATAGGTTTTAGTTTGATTAATAATTGTTTTAGTTTGGGAAAAAGAGCTTACACAACGGTGTAGGCTCTTTTTTGTTTCAATAGTCTGTTCTTAACACATTATCAAACAGAGGTTAAACTTAGGTTAAACAAGAGAATGGATGCATTGAGATAAAATTTAGCTCTTATATTTGCATCAACAACAAAAAAGAGATGATATGAAAAAAAGATTAGCATTCGTAATTTTAGGTATGTTTGTTATACTAGCAACAAACAACCTTTTGGCGCAGAATCAGCACCAAAATCATCACCAAGGCGGAAAGCCAAATTCGGCAGCGCCTAAAGACACTTCAAACTGTATTCATAAACAGGAAATGGGTGGAGAGAGACATGAGTTGATGCAATTACCCGATTTAACAGAAGATCAAAAAACGGCCTTAAAGAAAATACACACCGATTTTATGGATCAATCTTTAGCCCTTAGAAATCAGGTGAATGAATTAAACGCTAAAAAAACAACTCTCCTTTCGCAAGGAAACGAAGTCACTGGCGAATTAACAACTGTAATTGAACAAATAAACAACACCAAAAGTACAATTGATTTACTTAGGGCAAAAGAAGTTATGAGCATCAAGGCAAAATTAACACCTGCTCAAAAGAGTCTGTTTAACACACGTATCCAAACAATGGGAGATGAAAGAGTCTCAAGACGTAATCGTTTTCACGAAAAAGGAAATATGAACGATGGTAAAAAAGGCCCACAAAACAGCCCCGTTGACAACGATGACAGCGATGACCTCATAGAATAGTTCAGAATAAAAAATAGGGATTAGTTTGATTAATAATTGTTTTAGTTTGGGGAGAGGACTTACACAACGGTGTAGGTCCTTTTTTTGAACCAATGGAGAATCGCTGCGAATAATTTTACCACTCGCTCCTTATTTGATTTATCCTTAAAAAAAACTAAATTTAGTAGTCTAAAAACTACGCCATGAAAAACTCACCTCTACAAAACGCCATTCTACGTACCGTTAAAGACAAATCGGTGGTATTACAAAATGTTATCGACAATACCACCTTTACGTTTGATGAACTAAAAGTTGTTTTAAAGGAGATTGTTGCGTTTTATAACAGTCAAATTGAGCTCAACGACAAGCGAATATCGTTTGAATTTATAGACAAAGGCAATTTTGTGGTTGAACTACGTGTGGCATCAGACGTGCTAGTCTTTTACATGCACACCAACACCTTTGAATTCGACAGGTCGCACAAAATATGGGAAGAGGAGTATATTAAAAATGAAGTTTCATCGAGCTATTGCGGCATTATCAACATCTACAACTTCCTCAACGATTCTTTCAAATATAATCGTCTCGACGACTTAGGCTACCTTATAGCCCGCATCTTCATCAATAAAGAGAACCACTTTTTTGTAGAGGGGAAACGCCAAAGAGGCATGGGAGTAGCCAGCTTTCATAAGTCGGAAATAGAACGCAAAAGCCTTAGAAAGATTGTAGAAACCGCCATTTCTTATGCCCTCGAATTTGACCTACTCGTTCCACCGTATGATGACATGAAAATTGTATCACTTGAGCAAATGGCCGATGAGATAAACAACTCAAACGTTAGAACAGGTAAGCGCCTAGGTTTCAACTACAAAACAGACGATATTGATGAGAAGTAGCTAACTACAAATATTTAACCCAGAATCCGCAATAGAAATCTGGGTTAATAACTACTCCGCTATATTCTCTCTCACACGCTTTAAAAAAGTTTTCATACCATCGGTATCCTTAGCTTTTATAAGGTTTTTAAGAATCTCAAGTTGCTCTTGTATCTTCTCCACTTGCTCAATGGTATAAGGATTAAAAAGAATTTCAGTAAGCAAGAAGTCATCTTCAGAAAGCAATCCTTTGGCTATATTCATGTGCTTCTTAAAGGTCGTTCCTGGCGCCTTTTGATGCTTCATTACCGAGGCAAACACCAGGGTTGAACTGAATGGGACCGAAAGAGAATAGGCTGTGGTATAATCGTGATCGTCAAAAGAATAGTCGTGAATATTGAGACCCAATGAACGGAAAAAATCTTTAAAGAAAGCCTTTCCCATGTGATCGGACTCGGTAATGATGATGGCATGTTGCTCACCTAACTCCTTTAAATTGGCAAAGGTTGGTCCAAACATAGGATGAGTGGATACAAAACGAAAGCCCGACTTCTCATAGAAATCCTTTAACCCCGTTTTAACCGATGCAATATCAGACAGAATACAACTTTTAGGTAAATAAGGCAGAACATCCTCAAACGATGAGATAGTATACTTCAGGGTAACGGCATTAATCAACATCTCTGGCGCAAACTCCGTAATCTCTTCATACTTGGTCAATCTCTGTGTGTTGAACACAAATTTTAAGCGTTGAAGAT
>JAYVSA010000111.1:0-5674 GCA_043775765.1 Breznakibacter sp.
CTCAAAAGCAAGCAAACCCATCAATGGGTCAATCCGAACATCCACAAAAGGAAGCTCACCTATCGATGGGTCAACCCAAACATTCTCAAAAAGAAGCTCACCCATCAATGGGTCAATCCGAAAATCCCCAAAAGCAAGCAAACCCATCGATAGGGCAATTCGAAAATCCTCAAAAGCAAGCTCACATATCAATACATCAGCCCTTGCGTCTACAAAAAAGATAAAAACCTAAAATTAATGTGCAATGGCCAATAAATAAATGGACAATCTTTTTATCTTTACTAAGCAAAATCAATAACATCGCGGTTATGGGATATTCTAACACAGCAACACAAAAACAAACCGTCGAAAAAGGGGATTCCTTTTCGGGCACCAATGCACAACGAAAAATGGGGGCGGTGCCTGTGTTGCAAAAGGCGGTGGATGAAGAGGAGTTGCCCGTTCAAGGAGTGTTATTAAAATCTCCGGAAAGTAAGAACGTAGCACAATTACAATATGATTTACTTAGTAACACATGGCAAGGTAAACCACCATCACCAAAGACTGGGCCAATAAAAGTTGCCAGAGATCAGGCAAAAACTACGCTTCCCCTTAACCCAGGACAGCAGGGGCATACTGCCAATCACAAATATGGCTCAGCCAGCATCATCGCTGATATTATGTCTGGATTAGACCCAAGTAAAGATAACGCAACCCAACTTAGGACACTTCAAAACTGTGCAAGCTTTAGAGGAATCCCGTTGCCAGCTGCAATAACGAATGAACTTCAACTGCCATTAGCACAAAGAACAGTTGCATTTAAAGTGGCAGTTGAAACTTTTGTAAATCAAGTGGTTTGGACACCTTTTAATATATTTTTCAGCGAAGACTGTACAAAACGTGATGACGACTTGCATGATGGCAGTGCACTTGATCAGCACTTTACTGCAAGTGGTGCAGCAACGCCCAGAAGCAGTGTGTCTCGTGAAATAAAACTGAACCAAGGGCTATCGCATATAGATCCCCAGCTTCTAGCTTCAAGACTATTGGAATTGCAACAAAACAACCAGACTAATCCGTCTGCACTCACCCCAGCTGATTGGACACCTAATACTGCAAGAACGAATGGGCATTTTAAGCAATTAGGTGATCCTGTAAATTGGACAACACCATTTAGCGAAATAATATACCCAAAAAATGGAGAGCGAATTCAATCTGATAGTTATACGCTAAGGATAAATACCAATCAAAATACCCAGCGTGTATTTGTTAAAATTCAATTCATTGGCACAGATGGGAATTGGTTACCGGCTCGAGTTGGTGACCCAGGTGTATGGTGGTTTGATTGGCACAACATACCCCAAGGCTCTTTTGAATTAATGGCTAAATCTGTGGACAATCTGAATAATGAATTCGTTTCACATCATGTAAGAGTTACACGTTGATTTATTTCTCTTATTAATTCTCTATCCGCCATGCACCTCATCGACACCATCAACATCCACCGATACCACACCGATAAAATTGAAAAATACGGCCATCATACCCCGCGCGCACTGGGCTGGTCGGTACCCGAAGCACAATACATTCGCTACGAAATCTTATCTCACATAGCCGATCTCTCCAATAGTTCCGTTTTAGACGCTGGGTGTGGTCATGGAGATTTATGCGAGTTTCTGAACAGCAAATTTACGGGTATCCGCTATTTTGGAATTGATTGCAATGAGGGGTTTATAGATATGGCCATTCAAAAGCAAAGTCATATTGCCGATACCGCCTTTTTTCATGGTGATTTCACTCAATCATCCTTACCCGTTACCGATTACATACTACTTTGTGGATCGCTCAACTATAGCAACACCAACCCCAATCACACCACAGATGCCATTACCTCTCTCTTTAAATCTTGTCGAATAGGCTTGGGCTTTAATATGCTCAGTGCTGTGGATAATCCTGAAAGCTTTTTGGTTTCCCACAACTCTGCGCAAATAATGGCATTCTGTCAAACACTATCTAATAATGTAATTTTAAGAGAGAATTATCTGGAGGGTGATTTTACTGTTTTTATGTACCATTAAAGTGTAGAACAGCGTTACATTATGTAATATTCAGAAACCGATTATAATAATCAGCATAAACCACAATATTATGGGTCATTCATCTACACATACAACCAATAAGGAGACTAGCAACAATGATTTTGCTGGCACCAGAGCCAACCGCACCATGCCCGCAGTGCCGGTGCTTCATAAGGTAGAACCTGAGGAGAAGTCTCTTGAAATGAAGTCAGAACAGATTAAAAGTTTGACGATTGGTGACGATGTGACTCAGAAGAAAGGTGATGTGGTACAAAGCGTTGGGCTTGTGGAAAATAAATTGGAAGAGAGTCAACCTATGAAAAAGGTGAATGTGAATGAACCCAAGGTGGTAAATGCTAATGAAGTTGGTACAATTCAAAGAATTTCTCTTGAAGATTTTCAGAGAGTACTTGGCACCACTCCTCCCGTACTTACAGGAGGGAAGCTGGGACACGACAATTCAGGTTATCTGGCGATCTTATATATTGGCGAGGTAATCCTTCATATTCATTATGGTAAAGAAGGAACTGGTCTGCAGAGAATACAGGCAGCTAACCTGAGGAATAACACAGATAGTGACAGTGTGAAGAAAGGTTTAACCCTTACTAACGCAAATCATTTGGAGTGGATCACGGCGGCACACAAGGCTGGAATACAAATAGCAAAAGAAAAAAAAATTAGGTGGGATGCACTTAGAAATTGGGTTGGAAATGGAACATCTATTTAAAAGATAACCATTTTTATGTATCATTAAGTGAGGCGGTTAGATGTAAATCGCTATATTTGGTAACGTTTCAAATAAAATAATAAAACAGTATAATCCACACCATCATGAGTTATTCTTCTACACACACTACAGACAAAGACACGGGCTCTCAAAATTATTCTGGATCAAATGCCAACCGCGCCATGCCAGCCGTATCGGTGCTTCAGAAAGCTGCTCCCGAAGAGGAGTTGCAAATGAAAAGTGCAGTGGTGCAAAAAGTCGAACCAGAGGAGGAGTTGCCAGTGCAAGGGAAATTTATTACCCAGTTACAAACTCCCGAGGAAGAACTACCCCTGCAAGGAAAATTTACAATTCAAAAGGAAGCTCTGCCCGAAGAGGAGCCCTTACAAAAAAAAGCCAATAACACAGGTATGCCCGACAACTTAAAATCGGGTATCGAAAACCTTTCGGGTTACTCAATGGACAGTGTAAATGTTCATTACAATTCACCAAAACCTGCGCAGTTGCAAGCCTTAGCGTATGCACAGGGATCAGATATTCATGTAGCTCCAGGTCAGGAACAGCATCTGCCGCATGAAGCTTGGCACGTGGTACAACAAATGCAGGGTCGTGTACAGCCAACCATGCAAATGAAAGAGGGAGTGGCCGTGAATGACGATAAGGGTTTGGAGAGTGAAGCCGATTCTATGGGTGCAAAGGCATTACAGAATTCGCAAAGCAAATTGTAATTGTATAATCGCTAACCATGTTTTTTGAAACACTCTTTAAACGTCCTATTGGTAACCATTTTATCAATTATTTGAAAAACAGTCTCTTTATCGTTGTGGATGCTCCAAATACTTAAGGCAGCGCCGCAAAATATTTGGGGTATTAAATTTGTCAGGAGGTGTAGCGCACCGAAATCATCTGTTTTTAGATAACAATTCCCGTTTTGCAGAAATTTAAAATCTCTGCAAAACGGGAATTGTTTGATTTTTATTGAATTTTTGCTGATTTATTTCTTCACAGTATCTGTAAGTTTAATTCCACTCTGGAAATTGAGTGATCTTTTTATCGAGTTTCGATATTTCATCCATATCGGCTTGGTCGAGTTGAAAGTCGAATACCGTGATGTTCTCTTTCATATAAGCAGGATTTGAGGTTCGTGGAATTACAATAATACCTCTCTGAATAAGCCATCGTAAGGTTACTTGAGCTGCAGTTTTATTATATTTCTTTCCAATTTTCACCAAAACGTCGTTGGTAAAGAGGTTGTTTCGGCCTTCGGCAAAGGGCGACCAACCTTCTACTTGAATGCCAAATTGCTCGGTTATCTTTTGCATTTCGTGTTCTTGGAAGAATGGGTTTGCTTCAATTTGATTGATTGTTGGCTTGATGTTGGCTTTTGACGTTAGATCTGCCAGTTGAAGAGAATCGAAATTGCTAACACCAATGGCTCTAATTTTACCCGCTTTATAGAGCTCCTCCATGGCTTTCCACGATCCTTGCACATCGCCACGCGGACGGTGAATGAGGTACATGTCTAAATAGTCGACACCCAGTTTTTTAAGTGATAGTTCAAAAGCCTTTTTTGTGCCTTCGTAACCCATGTCACTAACCCAAAGTTTGGTGCTAATGAAAAGTTCTTTTCTGTCGATGCCACTCTTTTTAATTCCCAAACCAACTTCTTCTTCGTTTCCATATATTGTTGCGGCATCTATTAAACGATACCCAACGGCTATAGCTTGCGCTACGCTATTGATGCCTACGGTGTCTTTTAGATAGAGTGTGCCAAAACCAAGAGCTGGCATTTTAACACCATTGTTGAGTGTAATTGTTGGAATGGAGCCATTTTTCTCTGTGGTAGATTGTGCACACGCGATTGTGCCTGTTGCGAGAATAGCGCATAAAAGCACCATGGTTTTAATTGGATTTTTCATTTTTGAACTCATTACTAGTTGTGTGTATACTGTTTTTTATTTGTTGATTGTGTAAAATATCGATGTGCTTAAATGGAGAGTAAATGTATGGATATTAGATGATTCTATTGGTATAATGAAGCGTGTTTTTTATTTGTGATAATTGTTTTGACGTTTGCCCCAGCCTTGGCTAAGGGATAGATCTAAACACGAGCCAGGAGTAAGAGTGATAAATTTATAGGGACGAAGTAGGGCAAAAGTAGGGTCTCTTTATTCCCATTTCCTTTACCTGAATGTTAGTTTTGCTGATGTATTTATTCAATTATTTATCACCTAATATTTACTTGTTATGAAAATTAAAAATTTACTCTTTATCATGGTATTGAGCTTGTTTACCCTTAATGCTTCTGCTCAATGGAAACTTGTTTGGTCCGACGAGTTTGATACCGATGGTGCTATTGACGACACTAAATGGAGCTGCGACACTGGCCCTGTTTACAACAATGAAATGGAGGCCTATACCGCAGGAACGGCCAACACCACCGTAGCTAATGGAAATTTAATTATGGAAGTTAAGCAAGAGTCTTTTAATGGAAAGAATTATACCTCTTCGCGCATTAACACAAAAGATAAGGCGGGATGGCTTTACGGAAAGTTTGAAGCTCGCATGAAACTGCCAGAAGGAACTAAACTTTGGCCTGCCTTTTGGATGATGCCAGAAACGGATACCTACGGTGGATGGCCAAATAGCGGTGAAATAGACATCATGGAACATTGGAGTTGGGATAATAATGCCACCTTTGGAAATTATCATTGCAAGGACTATTTCGGTAAATATGGTCTAAGAACTGCTACCTCTAGTCCATCGTCTACATTTCACCTTTATGGATTGGAATGGAGTGCCGATAAACTTACCTTCTTGTTAGACAATGTTGTTTATGCTACCTATAACAATCCTAAAGCGGGCAGTTCTACTTGGCCTTTCGACCAAC
>JAYVSA010000112.1:0-9636 GCA_043775765.1 Breznakibacter sp.
TGAGTGATGGGTTGATAAAAACCTATTCCCGCATTAAAAATATTATGTTGCGATAATTCGAAAACAATTGGTTTTGAGGGTAGGAGAAGAGAGTTGCCACCACTTAATGGTAAAGCACCAAAAGAACCCTGTTCAACGGTTAATTTTGCTAAATCAGTATTGTACTGAAAGGTTGAATTGACTTGGGCAACCGGATAGTATTTAACGCGATCTTCCGAAACTTTGGCTTGTTTCTCGGCCACCTGATAATCTTTAATCTTGAGTAATCGACTATTTTGGAGTGCTAAGTTATTGGCATCCTCTAAAGTTAAAATCTTCGCTTCTTGCGCTTTACTTGCAAAGAGAGAAATAGTCAAGAAGAGAGGAATTATGTATAATTTACTGATTTTCATTATCTTATTCTTTAATGTGCTTAGATTTCTTTACCACTTTTATCCTCTTCACGGTACGAACATAAAGCACTGGAATTGACACCAAGGCCATAATCATCGACCACATAACACCTACGGAAATAACACTTGCAAGTGGACTCCACATAGGAGAACCAGAAATAATCATGGGTAAAACTCCAATAGCGGCAGCCATAGCGGTTAAGAATATTGGTCGCAACCGTCGTTTACCCGCCTCTACCGCAGCGTTGTAATGATCCATTCCACCTTTAATTAACTCATTGGTATAGTCTATTAAGATAATAGCATTTCTCACCACAATGCCCGAGAGGCTAATTAAACCCACAAAAGCCGTAAAACCGAAGTTGTTACCTGTTATTACGAGTCCGAGAATAGCGCCAAATAAACTGAGCGGAATGGTAAACATCACCAATGCGGCCTCTTTAATATTACGGAATTGGAACAGCAGAATTAAGAATATCAACACCAAACTAATCAGGAGCGCCTTAATCATTTGGGCAAAAGTTTCAACCTTATTGGCATTCTCACCCCCAATTTCAATACGATATCCTTTAGGAAGTTGAAGTTTATCGAGTTCTGGGCGAATACTTTTTAAGAGTTGAGATGGCAATACTTTATCTTTCGTTTCACTTTGCACGGTTAAGGTTCTAACACCGTTGCGATGCATGATTCGTCCTTTTTGCCATTCTACTTTTATGTCGGCAATTTGGCGAAGTGGTACATTGGCTCCCGTTGCAGGCGAGGTGACATACATATTTTGCAGGTCGTTGAAGCTTTGTCGCTCCTTCTCATCGAGCTGCATCACAATTTCTATTGGATTATTGCCTTCGTACATCGTTGTGATGGGTGCACCACTAAAGCCCATATAGACCAGTTTAGAAACACTGGTTGTTGTAAAACCTAACCGACTTGCCTCATCTTTTAGATTAATGCTAACGCCATAATAATCTTCTTTAAAGTCGGTACGCACAAGCGCAGAGCCTGGTTTCGATTTTATAATGCGTTGAATAGAATCACCTATTGACTGAAGATGGTTAACATCATCGCCAATAACTCTAATTTCAACAGGCGCTTTAAGCACATTGCCTTGTTGCATTAACTTAACTGCTGGAGTGCCTTCTGGAATTAAGGTATCAACCTCATTGGTTAGTTCAGAGGCCAATAGAGCTGCGGTTTTATCAGTGGTTGTGTTTACCAATATTTGAGCATAATTGCTAACAGGCACCTCTGGTGAGAAATTATAGTAAAAACGTGGGGCGCTTGTTCCAACAAAGGTGGCATAAGAGGTTACCCGTTCATCTTTTTTTATGAGCTTTTCGACTCTTAAAATTGCTTCTTCCGTTTTATCGAGTTTTGTGCCCGATGGCATCCACAACTCAACTACAAACTGGTTGCGTTCGGCGGCAGGAAAGAATTTTTGACGAACCATAAAATACATTCCACCCGCCATAAAAATTGTTATGATACTGATGGCAATAGTTATGCGTTGGTTGTGCATACACCATTCAAGTAGCCAATCGTAACCCTTCTGCATTTTATCGAGTAAGGTACCACTTCGGTCGTTTTCCTCGTGCGATTTGGAATGGTCATGTAACCCAGTTTTTATAAACGTATAGCAGAGTAACGGTGTTAAAACCATAGCCACAATAAACGAAGCGGTAAGGGCAATTGCTACCGTAATTGGAAGAGCCTGAATAAACTCACCCACAGAACCCGTTAAAATAATCATTGGCATAAAAGCTGCCACAATGGTAAAGGTTGCTGTAAGTACAGGAACAACTAAATCGGTAGCACTTCGCCATGCAGCAGTCCATCGATCGATTCCCGCATCGAGAAGTTCCACGTAATTATCAGCAATCACAATGGCATCATCCACCACCATTCCTAAAACTACTATCAATGCGGCCAACGATACTTGGTGAAGTTCAATGCCCAGCCAATGCATAAAGGCAAATGTAACAGCTACCGTCATAGGTATTGCCATGGCTGCAACTGCTGCAATTCGGAAGGGTAACAAAAGAAGCACCACAATAACAACCGAAATAATAGCCAATAGAAACTCTCGAATAAAGTGGGTAATATTCTCATCTACCAGTTTTGGCTGATTTACCACCGTCGTTAATCGAACAGTGCTAGGTAATTGCTCTTGAATTTCTGCAATTTTATCTTCTACTTGCTTGCCAAACTGCACAATGTTATTTCCTTCGTGCATTTCGATGGCCAGCATCATTGCTTTGTGGCTATTAACCGTAATTTTTTGAGTGGGCTCTTGGTAAGCGCGTTTTATAGTTGTTACATCGCCCAATCTCACTACCGCACCACTGTTGGATGTTGTAACAATTTGATTAGCCAGTTCACTCTCGGTATTGTAGTATCCTTTTGTATAAAGAGGTACTTTGGCGATGTCGGTTTTAACATCTCCCGTTGGATTTATGGCATTTTGCGATTGCAATACTGCTACCACCTGAGGCATACTGATACCATATTGCGCCAGTCTTTGCGATGATGAGCTTACCAATATTTGCTCTTTTTGCTCACCAACTCTTTTAATTTTCGATACTGCTGGAATGGTTCGAATGCCATCTTCCAACTTCTGAGTATAATCTTTTAGTTGCGTATAGTCGGCGCTATCGCTCTCAATACCAATTACTAAAGCCTCCGTGTCTCCAAAGTCGGAATTCACCATTGGTCCCCGCACGCCCGCTGGCAAATCGAGCACTTTGGCAACCATAAGCTCATGCCTAAGTTTGCTCCAAAAAATATCGGTATTCTTAATATTCTCTTCCAGTTCAACATTTATAACCGACATTCCGTCTCTCGAGGTGGAGTAGGTTTTTTCTTTTTTAACCTCTTCAAACTGAAAGAGATACTGTTCAAGTTTCTTTGTTACTTGTTCTTCCACCTGCGCCGAATTGGCTCCAGGATAAAAAGCCAATACCAAACCAGTGCGTATAGTAATCTTGGGATCCTCCCGTCGTGGCATATTAAAGAGCGAATACACGCCTATCACAAACACCAATAGTAAAACCGTAACGGTAACCTGAGGGTATTTTAATGATGCTTTTACAAAATTCATAGTGCTGTAATTTAAAATTTATTTTAAAACTACGGTAGTACCATCGTTCAACTTCTGATAACCAGCAACCACCACCATCTCGCCACTTTTTACGCCCGATGTAGCCTCAATCTTATTATCTAACAAAGCACCCAAATGAACCTTGCGTTTAAATGATTTGTTGAGTTTTGTGTCAATTACAAATATATATGACTGATTATCAACATCGTGCAATATCGACTCTAGAGGCAACAACAACGCACTCTTTTGTTCGGCCGATGTAATTCTTATTTCAGCAATCATTCCTGGCCGAAGTAACTTATCCTTGTTTTCAATTTCAATTTTAACGCTAAACGAGCGAGTTGTTGCTTCCGCCAAAGCGCCAATTTCCACAATCTTCCCCCTAAAAGTTGAATCCAACGCCGATATATAAACCAACGCTACTTCATTCTCCTTCACCTTGTGCAACTCCTTTTCTGGTAAGGCTGCATTTACCTTCACATTATCAATGCTCGAAATAGCAAAAAGGGGCATTCCCGAACCAATAATTTCGCCCACTTCAACCCCTTTTTTAAGCACGACACCGTTCATTGGCGCATAAATACGGGTATCTAATAAATTTTTCGATTGTAATTTTTGGTTCGCCGTAGCTTGCGTATATCCATTCGATATTTTTGAATAATCACTCTCAGTAACACTTTTACTCTCGTGCATCTTCGATAATCGGTTATAATCGTCCTGCACCTGATTCAAACTCGCATCCGCAATATCCTTCGCCAGAGCATAACTCTCTGGGTCGAGACTCGCAATGAGTTGCCCTTTCTGCACCACATCTCCCTCAATTACCGCCACATTATTCACTTTACCAGCCACCAAAAAACCCATTCGTACAGTTTTCTCACCCTCTACATTTCCACTGAGCGTAATAATCGAGTTAAGCATTTGATTTTCAACAATAACACTCTTCACTGGTACCGCCAGCGAATCTTCACTTACTGATTGTGGTTTATGGTTACAGGCCGTTAAAATCGACATCAAAATCACTAAAGGCATCAAAAAAGTTCTCATATCCTGTTATTTTATTTTGTTGTTGCAAATATTGCACGAAAATAGTCAACTATTTTTGACATACATCAAATAATCGACTAATTGTATAAAAAGATTTAAAATACAATATTTTCTATTATGAGGTGCCACCAAGCGCATTCTAAGAGTCTTCAGGTTTTGGGAATGTACTCAAATCCTCATGCTCTTCTCGCTTGCTGTCGGGCTATCGCTCATAGTCCTCGCTCGTTCCTCACTCCGGGCTATCCACTCTATCCCTCACCCTGTTGCAACTTCGAATCCTCTTCTGCTGAGACATTCTCATTTTATAAAATCTACTTAACGCCTAAAAACAACGAAAGAGGAACATAGATGCTCCTCTTTCGTATTGCTCAGTAGTGGGACTCTTTGTAGATTTTTATCACTCTTGTGAGAATTGCATTTTGCGACTCTGGAAATACTAATTCTAGTAATTTATTGTCTCAAAAATATATGTTCAAATTGTGTCTGTCTTAATAACTACGGCGTGAAAGTATAGTGGATTAAACACATCACCAAATTTGTTTTACTAATCCGTGTATTTTGATGACGAACATCTATTTTTTAATGACGAATGAATTCATGCAGATCGTTAAACGCAGAAAAGGAGCCCTAAAGACTCCCTTTCTTCTAAAGAATTTAACCGTTTTTGCTATTGTTTTGAAAGTGTTAGTGTGCCCGAAAAAGCTTGCCCATTCATGGTAAAATTTAACGGAATGGTTAGTGTATTTCCATTCATATTAGCCACACTGCTATTCGACATTCCGAGCTGTGGCGTAATAAGAACTATGGTTATATCGCTCGCATCTTGACTCCAAGTTCCAAGTTGCTTTTTCGGTTCAACAGGTATCTTAGTATCAACATACACTTTGTTTTCTGCCACAAAGTTAAGCCAACCATAATATCCATAAGATTTGAGAGCATCTTTATTGAAAGTGAAAGGAATACCTAATACTCCTTGGCTTGAACCAGTTGCCGAAACGGTTTCCCAATTCCCAATAATAGATGGGGTCTCCTCATCTTTTTTACACGAAATAGCAAGTACCAAAAGTGAAAGTAATAGAATTGAAGTTTTTAGAATTTTCATGAGTTTAAATTTTAGTCATGTACAAATTTACACTTTAATGTCAATTACCAATGGTTTTATTATTCGTTCTGCTTTATTAAACTAAACAGGAGAGACTTAGTGTTTATTTAATTATTTTTGAATGATCAGACTTCTGCCATTTTATTGCCATACATAACAATTCTGTAGTTTCATAAGTTAAATAAAAACAAACATAAGCAATGAAAACACATTATAAAAAGCCATTATTTTTTGCTCTTATCTGTTTTCTGTTGTTTTATTCCTGCAAAAAAGACACTACAAATCTTCCAGAAACAGCTTTAAATCGTCCATTTTTAATGGGGTTTCAAAGTTCAGCTCCTCGTATTGATTTCGATTTAACGATACAATCCTTACATCTATGGGAGCAACGTGCCGACGCAGCAATCATAACCACCGAAGTGCCATGGGATTCTTTGTACAGTGGCTCATCTGCTGTGGAATATGTTAATACTAATTACAAAAATTTGGTCAGCTATTATCGAACCAAAGGGTTTAAATTATGGGTCTACATTGATCCTGCAAATGGACTTAACAGAGCATCAGATGCTACCGCTTTAACTAAAATAAAGAAAAGCATAGCGCAACACGATGTACAAAATATTTACAAACGGTTTGTATTTGTAATGGATAGCGTTTTGAACCCAGAACATTTAGGCTTAGCACTTGAAACAAATATGATTCGTGATTTTTCACCCGATTCTATCTATCAAGGGATTCGAATAGCTGCCAATAACGCCTCAACTGAAATTAGAGCGTATGATAAAAAAGTGAAATTGAGCATCAGCGTTCAAGTCGATCACGCTTGGGGTAAATTCGACAATCTACCCAATAAAACTGTGGATAAAGATTTTTCCGATTTTCCATTTATTGAGGAACTTGGCTTATCGTCTTATCCTTACTTTGCTTTTGATAAACCTGAAGATATCCCGCTCAACTATTATTCTAAACTTCTTATTAATCGAACGTTACCCGTGTTTATATCAGAGGGTGGATGGTCTTCTGCATCGGTAGATAAAGTTGTGAGCACCCCAGAGAAACAACGTGATTATATAAACAGGCAAGCGCAATTGGTTAATGAGGTAAACTGCATAGCCGTTTTTCAACTCACATTTACCGATTTAGATTTAGCATATTGGCCAGCTAATATTCCTTCAAATTTGAGTTTATTTGCCTCATTAGGTCTGGTAGACATCAATTTAAATCCCAAACCTGCCCTTGTCGCATGGGACAGTATTTATAGTCGAAAATATACTGGAAATTAAAAAAAGCTCTACTGCAATGCTATTAAAACGTGGGCAACAGAAGACTCGAATTTTGCTATTTTCTTATTCTCGTCTTTAGTTGGGGGTATCACAAAGCGCCAGTAGTTCTATATTCTACGTTTCGGGTAAATTAGAAAAGGACTCTTTACTCGCGCTTTCTGTCGGGCTTTTTGCTTCAATCTTTTTGCCCCATATACTACAAGTCCTTTAATAATTCAACAGGGGCAAAAAGGATTTCCGCTTCAATCCCTTACCTCTCCGCATATTGTCTATCTGTGGCTAATCTCTGAAAAAATTGAGCTCGAACTCCTCCTATTTGCTCAAACCATTCAAAATCTTCTCGGCCTCTGCAAACGACTCTGGTGTATTCACATTAAATGCAAAGTTTGGATATTGCTTTTGAAGGGCTTTTGAAGGTCTATATAGCTGACAATTAATCGCTTCCAAAAAATCCATCATCTTATAATTCTCTTTCGCCACCTGAAATTCAATATTCATTAATATCTCCTTAGAATAGTAGCCAATGAGTGGATGAATACCATCTTGAGCATCTAAATAAGCACAACTCTCAAAACCAGAGGTTGTCATCTTTTTCAATATCTCGGTTGATACAAAAGGAGCATCACAACTCACCACTAAGTTATACTGGTGTTTAGAAGCCTTTAGCGCCGCGTGCAATCCGCCCAAAGGACCAATTTCTTTATGAATATCGGCCACTAATGGAAAGCCAAACTGTTCATATTCACTATTGTTGGTACTTATAATAACATCCGAACAAATGGGTAAAACTGCAGCTAAAGCATATCCAATTAGGGGTTTACCATTTAATAATTTCATTCCTTTATCGCTTCCCATTCGGCTGCTTTTGCCACCAGCAATGATGATGGCACCTAACTTGTTATCCATACTCGAATTGTTAATAAAAAAGATCAGTTTATCTGTTACAAAGATGCAAATTTACTATTTTTGCCTACCATAAAATAATTTAATGATGTTAGAAGAGGAAAGAAGTTTGCTGGAAGACAAGAAAAAATGGCGTGAGGAGGCTGTTGAGGCAGAGTGTATTCGTTTAAAAGATAAAGATAAACGCTATTCGAGGCTCAATAAAATTCTTAAAATCATTATTGTTGTTCAGGGAATTATCTTGTTCTTTGGGGGCTTAACTTATATTGCCTACAAAACCTATCTCGACGAACAGCAAAAGAGGGCTGCTAAGGTTGTGGTGGTAGAAAAACCAGTCGAAAAAAAAGAGATTAATACCAAAGATAGAGTCATTTTTAGCATTCAGATATCAACCTATAAAAATGTGTCGCTGGAAGAGTTTCGCGACAAGATGGTAAACATTGGTCAATACACCTTTGAAGATTTAAAGCAGTTTACGCTTGGTAAATTCGATAGTTATACCGATGCCTCAGAGTTTCTTAAACGGGTAAAACAAATTGGACTACACGATGCCTTTATTGTGGCTTCTTACAACGATCAGCGCATTCCTATCACGGAAGCAATTAATCGCAGTAACGAGCAAAAGCTTAAGGCTGTAAGAGAAAAGTAAAGTGTGATATTTTTTACAATAAAGCTGTAAATGCGACTTAATTTCCCACCATTTCAATAGCGCGAAGTACAATCTCCAAATCATTAAATCCGCGGTAACCGCTAAATCCTACCGATAGTTTTGTGCCATTCTTTAGAACCACTGGCTGACCACCTTCCCATCCAATAAGATCGGGTCTACTAATGCCAAATTTATCCTCGTCAACTTCGTTATTGAATACTTTCTTCTCATATTCCGAGGTCTTCATGCCGGTAATCCAAACTTGGCTCGCTTTAGTCCAAGCATGCTTATAAAACTGGCGACCTTTAATTTTATTATCGCCCCAAATTTTACCGTAGATATTTCCTTCATCATCTATCACACAAACAGCCACGTTACCATCTCCAAAGGCATCTTGAGGGTTGGAACCGTATTGCGGATTTAATTCTGTTAGTGCTGAAATAAGTTTATCTATAAAGATATTGAGTTCCTGCTTTTGCATAGCCAATAATTATAATGATTCTTTTTATTCGCCTAAAGTACAGAATTTTTACGTTGGGAGATGAGTTTTCGCTATGGCAAAGATTTTTCTTAAAATGCCTTCACGTAATGCACAATCTTCCATCTGTCGTCGGGAGTAATTTGGCCATTATGAGCGCCCATAACCCCTATCCCCACTGATATGACGTGAAATATCTCACCATCTGGCACTGTTTGTACTTTAGGTGTACGAAGGGAGGCGGGTGGAAATGGATATTTGCCACTGGTGTATAAAAACCCTTTCCCATCGCCGTTATCACCATGACAATTGACGCAGTAGATGTTGTACAAACGTTTTCCTTCAGCGAGTGTTTGCTGTGTTTGGGCAATAGGATTCTTGTAGTCAATGCCTGCCAGATGTTTATCTTCGGGTGTTTTTACAAAGTCGAACGGCACCATTTCGCGTGGCACAATGCCTTTTACTGGCATCTGGTTGGTTGCTCCGTTTGGCGTATTTGGATTTTCTGAATACGTTTCGTAAGCTCGGCTCTCTTCCATATCGGGAAAGTACGTGTGCCCTGGCTTATTGCGATTGTAGTCGCAACGGTTAAAGAACGTGAGCGCCAGCAGGGCTATAAAGATGATTTTTAGTCTCATTAGTATTGTTGTTGAAGGTGCAATTAATAGCTGTTTTCGTAATTAAAACT
>JAYVSA010000113.1:0-3697 GCA_043775765.1 Breznakibacter sp.
ACCCCTCCAGAGGAGGGGAGCTTGGCAGGTAAGCCGAATTTTACTGTTTTAGTCAACCTCCAACTAATGAAGTCACATCTCCCCCTCCCTTGGAGGGGGTTGGGGGGAGGTCTTTTTTTTCTATGGGAGGACTTTATTAAAACTACTCTATCTCAATACCATCAATCTCCTTCATCAACCTATCGGTTTCACTCAAAGCCACAATAATTTTTTGATAGTGAAGGATGTCTTCAAACTCTAGCGTGCGCCCCTTACGGTCTTTGAGCCATTTTTGAGCGGGCTGATAACCACCAATGTAGAAATTCCAAGCCACCTCGGGTACGTTGTTGAAGTACTGCGTTTCGTTGATGTAAACGGCGCCAACCACCCCGCCCTTTGGGCACCCCTCCGAAAGAGGGGAATTTTGAAACACCGGCTTTTCAACCATATTGTTGCCATCTATAGGGTATTGGGTAATGGGTTTTTCAACTACGGCACTTTCGAGCAGGTGAATTTGGCGTATTTCGCCACCCAGTTTTACCAACTGCCAAAAGACCTCACTACTTTTTGGATACGGCACCCGTGGAAAATCGATTTTTAAAAACTCCTTGTACTTCTCGCGGTAAGTGGGCGAGTGCAGCACGGCGTATATGTAATCTAAAATATCTATTGGGGCAAAGGTTTTAAGCCCTTCCTCTGGAGGGGTTGGGGAGGTTTTCTCGGGCACAAAGGTTAAACCCAACTTTTCCGCCAATTGCTTTACAATTTCGGGGTTGAGGTTGGGCGTGCGTTCGGTGGTGGCGCCAATGGTGAGTTGTGCGTTGGATTCGGGGTAAAGGTAGAGGGGACTAATTGATTCAGCTCCTTGCATACCGGCTCTTGACCAACCTCTTCTGTCTGAAATTGTATTTACAATAAACACTGGGGCAGAATTTATTTCATCAAAACCTCTTTTAATCACAAGACCTAAACTCCCTTTTAAAATATGATTAAAAGTTTCGAAACTTGCTCTTCTTTGCAAATTAGCATCGTAATAAGTATAACGAATATCAAAAGGTCTATAACTTATCTTTTTAATGTTTTTAAAATCAAAATTTGCAACTTCAAAACTACTTGCTAATTTAAAACTTGATGTATTATTAATGTTGTATTTCGTTTTAAGTTCGACAGATGTTTTATTCTTAAATACATTTTCAATTTTATTTCCTAAATCGCTATTTTTAAAATCAATAAAAAAATCATCTCGTCCACTTTCTACACCAGGATTAAGATTCTTCATTAATTCCGCAACATTTAAACCTAGATTGTATTTCTCTATATCATTAAAATTTTTATTAGTAAAATAATACTCTGGTTTAATACAATCTAGTTTAGTCCATATTGTGTTTTTTAAATTCTCATTCTGTAAAAAAGAATATTTTTCATCCCTTTTTCCTTGAATATCGAAATGAAAGACTTGACCTAACTCATTTTTCTTTTTATTTCCAGTTTTAATAAAGATGTTGATAGAAACGCCTTGCATAATATCAAATACATTTTGGTCAGGCGAACCATCCGGACAAATCTCTTTTTTCTTGGCGTTTCCGTGTAAATCAAGAATATAGATTTTATCAAAACTCTCCAATAAGTTTTTACGCATTTGGCGATGAACAATTCCGTCAATAAAACTATTATTAGAGATGTAAGCAAGAATACCGCTTCCGTTTTTATCAATAAAATATTGACCATATCTGATGAATTTCACATAATCATCGGAAAGAGAATTATAACTTTTTTCGTTTAAATCCTTTTTGTAATCTGCTATAAGATTTTGAATCCAAGGACTTTTATTATTGCTGCTTACACTATACGGCGGATTACCAATAATACACATAACCGGCGTATCGCGCTTTATGCGGTTAGCTTCGTTTGCTTCGGTGCTTAACCAATTGGCAAAGAGGGTGCCTGTGTCGGGGTGGCTCTCTTCGAGGCTGTTGGTAAGGAATACTCTAAAGCGTTGGTCGGTACTTGGTTTGTAACCCGTTTGGGTAAGTAAAAGATCGAGTTTTAGGTGCGCCATGGCGTAGCTGGCCATGAGCAACTCAAAGCCATTGAGGCGCGGCAGTAGGTGTGTTTCAACGTAGTTGCTCCAAATGCCTTGGTTGTTTTCAAACTTTTTGTGTACGTGCTTTATTACTTCGGCCAAAAAGGTGCCTGTTCCTGTGGCGGGGTCGAGTATTTGCACGCGGTGTACCTCTTGGTTTGCCTGCTTACCTTGCATATCTACCTTAATGGTTGTTTTGCTGGTGTCGGCAAGGCCTTGTGGCAGGTCGAACTCGGTTTTTAGTATATCGTCCACAGCCCGCACAATAAAGTTAACCACAGGTGCTGGCGTATACCACACTCCACGGGCTTTGCGCAAGGCAGGGTCGTATTGGCTCAGGAAGTCTTCGTAGAAATGGATGATTGGGTCTTCCATTTTGGTAGCACGTCCGTAGTTTTTAAGCATATCCTCCACGTTACACGCCAAAAAGATATTCACCAAGTCGTCTACAATCCATTTAATACGGTCGTCAACATCGAGTCCAGCAATATAACCGAAGAGTTTTTTAAGAAATGGGTTCGATTTTGGTATGAGTTCGTAGGCCTCTTGGCGGCTAAAGGTTGGTAAAGTAGGGTCGTGATAGCGCGCTGCAAACATGCCGTAGGCAATGGTTTGCGCATATACATCGGCAAAACCTTTAGGCGTAATATCGTGAATAAGAATTTGCTTAAAGCCGAGCATCTGGTCTTTAAGGGTGCTGTCTTCGTTGTGCGATTCGTCGCTCGAAACAGCCTTTTCAATAATCTCCGAGAGCAGGCGCGCTTTGCTGGCCATCATTTCAGCCAGCTTTTTAGAGCTTGTAATAGATTGGCTTTTGTGAACGCAAAAGTCTTTTAAGAAGTTCTCGAAACTGGCAAAGTTCTCGGGTAGAGGTACAATTTTACCACCCCGGCCTTCGGCCACCCCTCCAGAGGAGGGGAATGAGAGCTCGGCAATGGCAATTTTGGTTACAAACAGCCCATCGCGATAGAGAGAGAAGTTAATATAATCGGTAAATATGAGGTTATTCAACGAGGCTTTGTAGCGGTCGAATTGTTCTTTGTTGCCAGTTTTCTTTATACCCTCAAGGTCTTTGTCGCCAATATCTTTTGCTTCAATAAACCCTACAGGAATATCTTTCTTTGTGAGAATGTAATCGGGCGCACCACATTTTTGTCTTTTGGGTTCGTTGGTAGCCCTTATAGAAGGTACTAAGTTTTCAATAAGTTGTTGCAGGTCGCCACGAAAGGTATGTTCGGTTGCGTTTCCGAGTTTGTAGCGTTGGTTTAAGTTGTCGAGGTATTTTGCTATCATAAAAGAGTCTTATATGGCAAATGTACTATTTTATAGATTGAGCATGAGCAAAAAAACAGCTCTTTTGCAAACTTGGCTTCGTCCTATTATTTCTTAAACGGAGAATGTTACTTCTAAATTGTTAGTGTGGGCGTCACTTTGGACGGCAATGCTAACCTCAACAATGGCGATGTTGAGCCCAACAATGGCAATGTTAAGCTCGACGGAGGCAATGTTAACCTCAACAGTGGCGATGTTGAGCCCAACAATGGCAATGTTAAGCTCGACAGAGGCAATGTTAACCTCAACAGTGGCGATGTTGAGCCCAACAATGGCAATGTTAAGCTCGACAGAGGCAATGTT
>JAYVSA010000114.1:0-12099 GCA_043775765.1 Breznakibacter sp.
TGGCCTTTGGCCTTGCTAAGGGTTTTGGCTTTGATAAAACTCTTCAAACTCAATTAGAGACCAAGTTATCTGGCCATGAAGAGGCTGTGAAATGGATAACCGACTTTGCCATGAGTTACCTCAATAATACAAAAGGTGGTATGATTGCTGGTGTTGGTTTTGCAATGGTTTTATGGTCGGTAATGAATGTTCTTGGCAATATTGAGGCTTCGTTTAATGATATTTGGAAGATTAAGCGTCCAAGAAGTTTTATTAGAAAGTTTAGTGATTATATTTCTATAATGCTTGTTGCTATATTGTTTCTGGTATCATCGGGGAGTGTTATTGTGCTTTTTTCGGTTAAACTTTCTGAATTGCCAATTTTAAGTTATTTAGGATACTTCTTTGCCAATTTAATACCTTATGTGCTTGTTTGGATCAGCTTTACAATGGTATTCTTTATTATGCCTAATGCACGTGTTAAATTCCAGTCGGCTTTGTTTGGAGGAATAATAGCAGGTACACTTTTTCAGTTACTCCAGTTTGGTTATATTCATTTTCAGGTGGGAGTTACGCGATATAATGCAATTTACGGCAGTTTTGCTGCATTGCCGTTGTTCCTCGTATGGATGCAATGGAGTTGGCTCATCGTTTTGTATGGTGCAGAAATTTCATTTGCTCATCAGAATGCTAAGAGTCTTATATATGAGACGGACTCTACGCGTATTAGCTTTACTTATAAGCGTTTAGTTGCAGTTTTGATAATGCACAATGTAATTACTTCTTTCAAAGATGGTCTTCCTCCGATGAATTCGTCACAATTATCGGTTGTATTGAAGTTGCCCATTCGATTAGTTAAGACGATGCTCTATGATTTGGTTCATTGTGGCTTACTCTCTGAAATTAATTATGACAACTCAGGGTCTGCTTATTATCAGCCTGCTTATGATATAAATACGATTTCTATTGGGCGTGTGTTGGATATTTTGCAAAATCAAGGTTTTTCTAATTTAGATGTTTTATCGATTGAAAAGAGCGCCAAGATAAAGACTCTTTTAGACGGGTTTGATGCACAGATTCGTGTTGTTGAGAATGATGTGTTGTTAAAGGATATATAGCGTTTCATTGGTTTAGTTTTTATTTAAATCGATATTTAATTATCCAAGAGTTTTTGATTTTACAAGCTCTAGATATTCGCTTTAGGGTTGACAAACGAAATAGTTTTGTGTTTCTATAATTCTACTGAGACGAGTGTTGTAACACGTGAGGTGCAAAGCGTGAAACCCCACAGCGCTTTGGTGGAGCTTGTTGGAACCAATGTGCGAGGAGTTGAAGCGGCAAACCGACAGCAGGTGGCAAGGGAAAAAGAACTTGGAAATAAATAGAAATACGTTAAAAACAGTGAGACGCCACCTGATGGCACGCCCAAATTATTTCTATTATTGGACAAAAAAAGGAGCACTAAGGCTCCCGATTGTGTTTACTCGATAAATTTTAGCTGGAGCAAAATGAAGATGACTAGATAAGCTCCAATGCCTACGCCAAATCCAATTGCTGCAATTGCAAATCCAATTCTGACTAGGTTGATGTCGAAGTTGTATTTTTTTGCTATCCAAGAGCAAACGCCTAATAATTTTGGTTCCATACGTGTTGATTTATTTTGTATTTGAAGTTTTGTTGTGCTAAATTAATCAAAAATAAGGGTGATTTCTAATATTTCGGGTCTGTTACCAGTTCTAACGGGTGGACCCCATGTGCCGAAGCCTGTTGATACCCAAAAGTGGCTATTTTCTATTTGTTTATAACCTCGACTCACCTCAAATATCATGGAGGTGATGTACCCAATTGGCCATAGTTGTCCGTGGTGAGTGTGCCCAGATATTTGCAAATCGACGCCAGCTTTTACGGCATTTTGAAGGTTAAAGGGTTGATGATCGAGCAGGATAATTGGTTTTTGCTTGTCGAGTTGAGTGGTTAACGAATCGATACTAGCCCGTCCGATGTGTGTAAAGCGCTCTTTGTCTTTGTCCTCACGCCCAACAACATAGAAGCTGTTGTCTATTAGCACCGCTGAATCGCGCAATTCATTAACTCCATGTGCTTGCAAATACGTTGTAGCATTATCGGCGCCACCAATGTACTCATGGTTTCCCATAATGCCGTAAACGCCGTATTTTGAGTGAATGTTGAGTAGGTTTCGGCCTAAATCTTGGGCTATTACGGGGCCAATATCTTCATCAACCACATCACCAGCAAAAAGGACTATGTCGGGACTTAATGAATTAATGGTTTGTACCAGTTTAGCTGTTTTTCGAGGGCCGATGATGGTGCCCAAATGGATGTCGGATGCGGCAACAATTTTTAGCGTTTTAAGTGTGCCACCATTTTTGTGAATGTGGATAGTTGATTTCGTGATTTTTGTTTGCCAAGCATTGATGTGTCCTCCTAAAACAATAAGAATGACCGTGGAAAGAACCCCCAGTGTAACGTAGAGTTTGGTGGTTGTATAGCTCCAGTTTTGCGGTGTGAAATGAATGAAGTGGTTGGCACCTCTAAAGAGATCTACAACGAGAATGAGCAGTAAGGTGTACAACATGCCCGCAAACCAAAATGCGCCTGCCCAGTGGAGGATGTGGCTCATGGGGTTGTACCATACATGCTCTAAAAATCGGCCAAGTGGATAGGCTATGGTGAGGAATAAGATTGTCCATTTAAAGACGATTTGAAACCTTGGTATTGCTTCAAAACCTGCCATTCCTCTTGCGTAGATGAAATAGTTTACCAGGAGGTGAATTGAGAGAATTACGCCAAAGAAAATAAGGAAACTATAGTTCTTCATTCTTGTAAAATGAGTTATTGGATGAGTTTACTTGATATATATCGAAACCACACACGCGGGATTATTTTGGTAAGGATAGTGAAAGCTTTGGCCTGGTATCCGGCAGGGTATCGCAATCTGTTGCATCGAGTTGTGGCTGCTTTGTAAATTGTTTTAGCTACCACAATTGGCTCTTCTCCACGATTGAAGTTTTGGTTGTAGAAGTCGTTGGCTTTCTTTTCGTAGGCTTTGTATTCGGGCAGAGAGTTGGTTGAAGTGTCTACTTTAGAGCTACCATTGAAGTTGGTTTTAATAGGGCCCGGTTCAATTAATTTTACTTTGATGTTGAATGGCTTAAGTTCGAAACTTAGTGATTCTGTGAAGCCTTCTACCGCAAATTTGGATGCGTGGTATAAGCTGTAAATTGGAAACGCCATTCGGCCTGCAATAGAGGATACATTGATGATTCGTCCCTCTTTTTGACGTCTGAGATGGGGTAATGCGGCTCTTGTAACACGCATCAGTCCAAATACATTGGTGTTGAATTGGTTTAGTATCTGCTCGTCTGTAGCCCCTTCAAAAGCACCAATGAGTCCGTAGCCCGCATTGTTTACCACCACATCTATAGTTTTGAAGTTGCTCCAAATAGCTGCAATTGCTTCATTTGTGCTTTCTAGAGAAGTTACGTCGAGCTTAAACAGTTTGACATTGGGTAATTTTGTAAGTTCGGTTTCATTTTGTGGATTGCGCATTGTAGCAGCAACATTCCATCCTTTTGAACTAAAATAGGCTACCGTTTCTCTCCCAATTCCAGATGATGCCCCTGTTATTAATATTGTTTTCATAGTATTATCTTTATTCACTAAATGTAAACATTTTGTTATTATAAAAGTTTAGAGCTCGATTTTTTGTTGGGATGTAAGCATTTAAACAAACTACCTCCGTAAATTAGCCAAATATTTGCCACCATTTTCTGGCAGTTTGAGGCGATTGCTTTTCTAACAGCGCCGATTTAAATTCTTTAGCAGACTGGTATCTATGTTTAATCCCATCCATTAGTATCACTTCAATCTCTTCGAATTTTAACCTGTTGGGCGGTTTTGGAAAAATTGTTTTATAGGTTGCCTTTTTAACTATCTCAAAAAGATCGTTATCAATTCCATAATCATTTTTTATTGGCGATGAAAGTTGCAGGTTTATTGTAAATTCTGGGTTTAAGTTTTCGAAAGGTCGTTTGCGCGTAAGTAACTCGAAGAGCAGTATTCCTGTTGTGTAGATGTCGGTTTTTGCATCAATTAGGTGGGTGAATTTGAGAATTTGTTCGGGTGCCGAATAAATAAGTGCAAATGGCGTGTTCTGCTCGGTAAGTTCTTTGTTTAGGAGTTTACTCTGTTCTAAATCTATGAGAGTTACGTGTGGGTACCCATTTTGTCTGTTAGCAAGATTTACGATAACGTTAGATGGCTTAATGTCTTGATGGATAATGTTGTGCAAATGCAGATGCTCCACTGCCTCTAAGGTTTGTATAATAATGTGAATAATATCTTGTTTTGATAACTGGCGGTAAAGCTTATTGTTTGCAAGGATAGTTTTTAGGTCGATGCCCTCAGCGAGCTCACGCACAATTTTAACTCTATTATACTCCATCCATTTAATCTTACATGTTGTGGGCAGGTTTGGATGGTTTATGTCAATAAGCGCTTTGTTGCCGCCATGTTTTAAAAATTCTATTTGAGATGGGTGAGTAATTTCCTTGATGATAAGCTCCTTGTTGGTGTAGCGCTCTTTGCAAAATTGAATAGTTCCAAATTTGCGATTCTTCTCTTCTCTAATAATTGAGTATTCTACCTCATCTAAAAATTGGAACTCTTGCATAACCCTTTTTTGTTCAGAAGTAAAGATGTTTTTTCACTATGAATGCAGATGTTTAAGTTAAAAATGCGGATGCCTACAAAGGGTAAAGTCATCATAAATGCGCAAACTCGCGACTTTGCGCATTTGTGAGACACTATTTGTATTACGTGGATTTAATACATATGCTTTTTGATGCATTTGTAATTATTTCAGCCACTTGTCGAGCCATTTATAAAACTCTCTATGCCAAACTAATCCGTTTTGAGGCGATAACACCCAGTGGTTTTCATTAGGGAAATAGAGAAAACGTGCAGGAATACCTTTTAGAATGGCAGAATTAAAAGCACCCATACCTTGTTCTTCGGGAATTCTGAAATCTTGAGCGCCGTGAATGACCAATATGGGAGTGTCCCAGTTTTGAACAAATTTATGAGGTGAGAAGCTGTAGCTTTTTTGAGCCGCAGCGTTATTTTTATCCCAATAAGCCCCTTTTAGGTCGAAATTAGTAAAGAAACTCTCTTCTGTGGTCGAAAACATCTGCTCGAGATTAAAAATGCCACAGTGGGCTATAAATGCTTTGAAGCGTTTGTTGTGGTTGCCAGCAATCCAGTAGATTGAAAATCCGCCATAGCTAGCACCAATGGCGCCGAGTTTCGTGGCATCTACAAAAGGTTCTTTAGCCATAGCATCAATAGCAGAGAAGTAATCGAGCATGTTTTGGCCACCATAATCACCACTAATTTGTTCGTTCCAAGCTTGTCCAAAGCTAGGTAAGCCTCGGCGGTTTGGAGCTACCACTATATAGCCATTTGCCGCCATTAGTTGAAAGTTCCAACGAATACTCCAGAATTGACTTACTGCGTCTTGAGGGCCACCTTGGCAGTAGAGTAGGGTAGGGTATTTTTTATTTGGGTTGAAGTTGGGTGGATAGATTACCCATGTGAGCATCTCTTTGCCGTCGGTGGTTTTAATCCATCGTTCTTCAACTTTGCCCATTTTTACTTTGTCGAGAATTTTATTGGTAAAGAATGTAAGACGCTCTTCTTTTCCCGTTTGCGGATCTATTTTGAATATTTCGGAAGGGGCATTCATGGCTGTTTTTGTGCCAATAATGCAATCTTGTGCAAGGTCGATGAAGTTATAATCGTGAATGCCTGTGGTGATTTTTGATATTTGTTTTGTTGCAATATCAGCTTTGTAAATTTGCTCGGTGGCTTTTATTTGACTGGTAAACCAGAGCTGTTTGTTGTTGCAGTCCCATCTTACATTGGCCACATTTTGGTCGAAGTTGTTGGTTATGTCTGTTTTCTCACCCGAAGAAAGATTCATAATAAAAAGTCTGTTCTTATCGGCTTCATATCCGTTTCTTTCCATGCTCTCCCAAGCGAGAGTGGTGCCATCTGGCGATATTATAGGGTTTTTGTCGTAACCCATCATACCTTCTGTTAAGTTTTTTGTGGCTTTTGAGTCTATATCGTATTGGTAAATGTCTGAATTTGTAGATGTTGCATACGCTTTGCCCGATAGTTTTTTGCATGTATAAAGGATTTTTGTACCATCTGGACTCCAAGTAACCTCTCCTATATCGCCAAATGGTTTCATGGGCACATCATACGGTTCGCCTTTGAGCAGGTCTATCGAATTGGCTTCTGTTTGAATATCTTTTAATGTCACATTGACTTCGTTGTTCCATACTTGCGATAGAATAATATGGCTGTAAAGTCCATCCTCCCATTCGTCCCAATGGCGGTACATAACATCGTTCTCAATACGGGCATTGGCTTTTGGTAAATCGGGATATATATCTGCAACTGTTTTGTCAATTTTTATGTTTGTAATGAGTATTATTTGTTTTTCGGTTGGTGCAAATTTGTAGTCGATAATATCTAATTCTCCGCGAGAAATTTGCATTGGATTGTTGCTGCTCTTTTCAATTTTAAAGAGCTCGCCTTTGCCCGAAACAGACGACAAAAAGTAGATGCTGGTGCCATCGATGCTCCAAGTTATACTCCATTTAGAATCGAGCGAATTGGTTATTTGCTTTGGTTGGCCACCCAATACAGGCAATGTATAAATGTTAGTGTACGATTTGTTGTCGTCAATATTCACATTAGAAACAGTAAATAGTATTTGCTCTCCATTTGGAGATACTGAGACGTTGCCTATTCGTGGGATGAGTAGGAGAGTTTCAGGTGTTAATAGGCTATCTTTAAGAGATAAAGATGCGAAGTTGTATGTTTTGGAGTTGGCTGAACCTTGAGATTCTGATTCGTTTTTGCAAGCGCAGAGCGAAAGAACGATAATTGAAATACATAGTACTGGAAGAGCCTTTTTAAGCATAGATGCAGAATTATTGTTTAAATAATGTGTTGTTAAAATAAAACAAAAATAGGTTTAAAAATTTGGTTTACGATCCGTTTTTGAACAAAACATCAAATGGGTAGATGTAATTTAACTATTTTTTTGAGTTGGCTTTCGGTGAATGGTTTTTTAAGAAAATCGGCGAATCCGCTATCCAGTATTTTAGACTCAATATTGTCGTAGTAATAGGCTGATTGTGCAATAACGGGCAGGTCGGGTCTAATAGTGTTTATTAGTTTTGTGGCATAGAAACCATCCATTTCGGGCATTCTTAAGTCCATCAGAACTAATGCAATATCAGGCGTTGTTCGTACATATTCAACGGCCTCTAATCCATTTTTCGCTAAAATGGTTACTATATTTTCATCTCCAAGGTATCCCTTTATGAGTAAATAGTTTGGAAATTCATCGTCTACAATTAGTATTACTTTCATAACAGTTTTTTACGAGTGAATAATAGGAATTTCAACTCTAACAATAGTGCCTCTTCCGAATTTAGACTTAATTCGAATATCGCCTCTTAGAAGGGCTAGATAGCCTTTGGATATAGTGAGACCCAGTCCTAGTCCGTCGTAGGTTTTCATTGATCCAAGGGAGATGTTGGTAAATGGCTTAAATAGATTGCTTTGTTCTGTTTCGAGAATGCCATTTCCGTTGTCTGCAATTGTGAAAATAAGTTTTGTTTGTTTGGCAGTTACTTTAATTGTGATGGCGCCATTAAAGGTGAATTTGAAAGCATTATCAATGATATGCGTTGCAATGTTGTCAATGATGTGCTTATCGGAATAAATAATATGCTCCCCTGAAAATTGAATCTTGATACTGTTTTTTTGCGGTACATATTTTTCCTTAGCGTTATCTATTATCGATTCAAATAACTCAAATAAATTAAAGCTTCTAAAGGATAATTCAGTAGAGTTGGTGCTTATTTTTGCTAAGTCAATAACATTGTTTATTACGCTTAGTAGCCGGTTGCCGCTGTTTGAAATTAGTTCAAGATATTGTTCTTGTTCGCTGGTGTCGATATTTGATTTTCGCAAGAGTTGTGAAAATCCGAGGATACTGTTGAGTGGTGTTCGTATTTCATGAGACATATTGTTCATGAACGCTGTTTTTAATTTATCACTCTCTTCTGCTTTAAGTTGGGCTACAATAAGGTTCGATTGAAGTTTCTTTTGTTCTGTAATATCTTCAATGGTAACCAACACATGAGCCTCTTTGCCTATTATAAGGTGTGCACACGAAAATAGCCAGTAACGTTTTTCAATAGTGAGGTTGTTACAACGTTCAAATTCGAGCTCCACGTTTTTGAACCCTTTTTTAGTTACAAGAGTATCTGTAATTTTTTTTCTAAAATCGCATTTCATACATTTTGCGCCATGCCCACATCCATTAGATTTTTCTAGAGAGCCAGTACAGTTCAGTGCATTTCCTAGAGTATTGAATTCATTTTTGTAATTAATGCCAATAAGAAATGGTATAGCAGCATGGTTTGATTTTTTTATTTCAATTTTTGAGTTGATGAGGAAAAATGCGGTGTGCGACTTATTGAAAATTTGTTTCAATTGCTCCTCACTCTGTTTTAGTTTTTCTGTTTTAATTACTCGTTCAGTCGTTTCATTTAGGAAGACAACCAACTTATCTGTTTCTAAAATGGATATTTTAATATCGTAAAAGTTATCGTTTAGTTTTACGTTTTCAAGTGCAATAGTTTTTCGTTGCGTGTAAACGAGAGCGAGATTTTTAAACCATAATCGGAAACTATTGGAGCTTATTTCTGAAATAAGCCTATTGATAAAAGACGATCGGTCTTGTTTGAAAATAAATTCTAGAGTTGTATTTACATCGATACATTTAAAGTCTTTTAAGCTAAATTTAGAGTCAAATCGGGGTTCAAGAACCATGATAGCTGCAATGTTGTTGTTGTACAACGTTTCATAGCGTCTGATCGATTTTTCCTTAAGTATTTCTAAATTATTTCGCTCTGTTATGTCAAATATTATTGACATAAGGAGTTGTTCGCCGTTAATTATGAGAGGAGAGGTGTGTACCTCTACATTTCGTAGGTTTCCGTGAGCTGTTTTATGAACAAAGGTAAAGCAACTTTGATTCTGAAAAGCTGCTTTTTTGATGTCGTTGTTGACTTGGCTTCTGGTGAGGGTGTTTATGTCGCCAATATTCATGGTGCAAAATTCGTCTAGTGAATATCCATAGAATTCTTCTGCGGCAATGTTTGCGTCTATGATATCGCCACTTTTTGCATTAATGAGCAAAATAACGGAGTTGTGTTTGCGAAATATATCGTCTAAGGATATTTTTCGCCACGCGTCCTGATTAAGAATAATCTGGGGCATTTCACTTTCTTGTTTCAAGGGGTTGGTTTGGCTTTTCATTACGAACAAGTTTATATTTCAATAAGTTTGTTTCGAATCGCATACATGACCAGTGCTGCAGCATTTGCAACCTCGGTTTTAGTGAAAATATTTGAACGATGCCACTTTATTGTGTCATAGCTTAGGTTTAAATCGCTTGCAATTTGCTCATTGGTGTATCCTTCGCAAATAAGTTTTAGCACTTCGAGTTCTCTTGAAGATAGGTTTATTGCGTTTGCCTTTTCGCTATTTTTTCCAATAGAAACAATTACTTTGCGAAGTAACTCATTAGAAAACCAGGAGCCTCCGTTTGCAACTTCATCTAAGGCTTGCAGGAGTTCTGTTATTCCAGAGCTTTTCAGTACAAATCCTTTTACTCCCGCCTCTATCATGGCATAATAGTATTGCTCATTGCCAAAAGAGGAGAGGGTAATCATTTTTAAATCGGGATAAAGTTCGAGTGCTTTTGTTGCGGCTTCTATGCCTCCCATTATAGGCATAGAAATATCTATTAAAACGATATCAGGTTTAAGGGTTTGTAAGAGATTAAGGAACTCCTGTCCATTTGCGGCTTCCCCAATTACGTTTGCTATGCTTTCAGAAACAATTAGCTTTTTAAGGCTTTCGCGAAACATCTTGTGGTCATCTACTAAAATTAAAGTCTTCATAATAAAAATTAAGATGTTAATTTGAATAATATTTTTGTGCCTGCGCCCAATGCCCCTAAAAAGGTACACTCTCCGTTTATGGATTTTAGTCTATTTTGGATATTGAATAACCCATTGCCTTTTGCGGAGTTAAAAACTTCTTGCGCATTAAAGCCTATTCCATCATCTTTATACAAGATATTAATAATTGCGTCATTTTGCGTCATAGAAATTGAAATATTTTTTGCATTGGCATGTTTTAATGTGTTGTTGATACACTCGGTAAGCGTTCGGTAAAGAATGATTTCTGTTGTGTCGGGGAAACGCCTTTTAGGTTCATCTACTTCAAACGTAACGTTGATGAATGATGAGTCGGTAAGCTTAGTGGCATACGATTGCAACGAAGCTATTAGTCCAAAGTTTTTAAGAACATGCGGACTTAGTTTAAATGAGACCTCTCGAACGGCTTCTTGTGCTTCCTGTACCAGATTTTCAATGTCTTGAATAATCTCCTCTTTGCTAATTTTTTTGTTTGGGTTCGATAGCCATTGAACATACATTTTTATGGATGAGAGTATAGGGCCAACACCATCATGTATCTCTTGAGCAAAATGAGTTCTCTCTTTTTCTTCTGTTTCAATTATAGCATTGAGAACCACTCTCTCGTGCTCTTTTCTAAAGGATATGTCTTGAAACGTGACAATGTAATATTTTTTTAAATTGACGGTATCGTTATAAAGAAATATGCAATAGTTAACATCTTTTGTTTTACCCGATTTGGATATTAATCGTTTGTCTGATTCAAATTTTTGAATTTTATTGTCTCTAAATTTTGTGAAGACATACATATCGTAATCGTAATCTTCTGGTACAATAATCTCTTGCCACTCTTGTTTTATCAGCTCCTCTACGGTGTATTCAAGCATGTCGGCCAAACTTTTATTTACTTTAATCCAATCGAGCCGTTCGCTAAGAATGCCTATTCCATTCGATCCAAAGTCGAATTGAGTTTGAAACAAAAATTCACTTTCAAGCTGTCTTGCCTGAATGGTTCTATGGTCTGATAGGTCACGTATGGAGGTTAATACTTCTAGCTCATTAAAAGGCACCATTTGGATATTAAACCATTTCATGGCGTTGTTCTGCAGGTAGTTAAATTCAAACGATGTTGGGATTTTTGAATTTAGAACTTGTTTTATCGTATCCCCTATTTTCTTTGCGAATTCGAAATGCCAAAAATGGTAGATGCTTTGTCCAATGTAGGTGTATTCATCGCTTATATCTTCAACATCTTCGGGTAAGTCGAGCGTGGATATTATTTCACCATCGCGGGTTATTCTAAAAAGCTCATCAGGTATGGCGTTCAGTATTGACTGAGAAAAGAGGTAGCTTCGTTTTAGTTTTTTTTGTTCAGAGAGGAGGTGTTTTTCGCTTTGGATACTGCGCCTTAAGGTAATTACCAAGGCTACAGATATGATAATCATAAAGAGAATACATAGAATAAACATCGTAATTAGATAGGGATGCTCATTTGCAATATTTATTGTAAAATCATCCTTTATAGCGGTATCTAATAGTGTAATACTTTGAATCAAGATGCAGAAATTTTAAGATATTGATCTTGTTTATAATTATTTAACAAATTAATGTTTTTTTTTGAATATTGGCATAATCTGATCTAAAATAGTATGAAAGAGAGTTTTGATTAATGTAAATCAAAACTCTCTTTTTTATGTTGTTTTATCACCTAATAGTTTTCATAATCTTTCGAGTTGGATCCGTTATGATCCTTATTGTTTATGTTTAGTGCTAAACCCTTGTGCCCCGCTGATTGCGTGGCGCTTTTAACTGATTTTGGGGTAAATTTGTTGCTTTTAGCATGTTTTGATTTTATCTCCTTGCCAATATTGAAAAATGACACAATGTTTTTTAGGAGTTCGGCTTGCGACGAAAGTTCTTGAGCATTGGAGCTGAGTTCTTCGGATGAAGCTGAGTTTTGCTGAGTTACTTGTGAGAACTGATCTACTGCTTTTGCAATTTGAATCGAGCCCGAACTTTGCTCGTTACT
>JAYVSA010000115.1:0-6052 GCA_043775765.1 Breznakibacter sp.
AAGCTCTCGCAATGCCAATGCCTGTGGGCTATTCCGCTCTATCCCTTACGTATTACAACAGAGCGTTACGGGCAAATAAAACAAGTAACTTTATACCTAAACCTCCATTCTGCTATTCAGTACAATATGCTTTAGCCAATCAAACTCCTCCAAAAAATTGGGCGTAAAAACATCACCTTTTCTCTGCTCTTCAATCTCTTGAACCGACCAAAACCTACCACCATCGAGCTCCAACTCATTCGGAAAAACACCGTCGTTCCATAAACATAAGTAACTAAATACCAGCTCTTTCTCTACCCCACTCGTCCACACGTAACGCTTCAAGAAAACCTCGTCTCTCACAAAAATACCCAACTCCTCAAACGACTCTCGGTATAATGCCTGCGTAATATCTTCGCCTAAATCGACATGTCCACCAACAGCAGTGTCCCATTTGCCAGGTTGTATCTTTTTAGAAACAGGACGCTTTTGCAAATAAATTTGTCCATCGTAAACAAGATGCAAATGAACCACTGGGTGCAAAATAAAACTCTTATCATGTACAACCGAACGGGGTGCCGAACCCTCAAAAACACCCTCTTCCGAAACAATTGGAACCCAACTCTCTTTCGAAAATTTTCTATTTCTTACACGTTTATCCCATAACATTGCAAAAAAACCAATGCCCAAAATTATAAATGAGAAATACCGAACTGCAAAAGTTTGCCCACTAACTAACGTAATAACCTCAATTGCTGCGAGTAACACAAAGTTAATGGTCAATAAAATGAATAAATAATTACTACTTCGTTCAATTTCATATTGTTGATAGCTGTTTATCTTTTTGTTACCGAAATACCTAGAAATCATTAAAAAAAGAATATTCTTCTTTAGGAGCTTACCAATAACAAAAGGGAGTAAAAGGGCAAGCGCATAAATAAGCTCCTTATATATAATAGATTTAGAGGTAAAATAGTCTACCAACGTAAGCATAAAAAGTAACCCCAATTCAATCCACAAAACTAAATCGATCTTCTTATATCTCAACTTATTAAAGCCAATTTCAACCAACAATAATCCAATTGCAAGCAATGAAGAAATGAGTGGGTCAAAGAAAAAATCACCAATAAGAAAAACCAATATTGGCAATAAAGAAAAAATTAAACGCTTATCAATCACCATTTTATAAAAATAAAAAAAGCCCAGATATCACTCTGGGCTTATATATTAATGCAATACAGACTACAATGTTGCTAAAAACTGACGAATATTTGTCTCAATTCTATTTGTAACATTCTCAAGACCAGCTTTTTGGAATTTATCACCCGTAATACTTTCAAAAAGCTCAATGTATCTATCAGAAACTTGCCCTACAAACTCTTCCGACATCTCAGGAACTTTTTGACCATCTTTTCCTTGAAAACCATTCTCTATAAGCCATTGACGCACAAACTCTTTCGACAACTGCTTTTGCTCTTCACCAGCAGATAATCTCTTCTCATAACCTTCTGAGTAAAAATAACGGCTCGAATCTGGTGTATGAATCTCGTCTATCAAAATAATCTTGCCATCTTTTTTGCCAAATTCATATTTTGTATCAACCAAAATCAACCCCATTTCTTGAGCTATTTCAGTTCCACGCTGAAACACCGCTCTCGTGTATTTTTCAAGTTGTACATAATCACTTTCGCTTACAATACCTTGAGCTATAATCTCTTCGCGAGAAATATCTTCATCGTGACCTTCCGATGCTTTGGTTGTTGGAGTGAGTATTGGCTCTGGAAACTTCTGATTTTCAACCATTCCATCGGCCATTTTAACGCCACAAAGAACTCGTTTGCCCGACTTATATTCGCGCCAAGCATGACCAGTCAAATATCCACGAATAACCATCTCAACTTTAAATGGTTCGCACATTAAACCAACGGTTACCATTGGGTCTGGAGTAGCAATTTTCCAGTTTGGCAGAATATCCGTAGTAGCATCCAAAAACTTCGCAGCTATCTGGTTTAAAACTTGCCCTTTAAATGGAATTCCCTTTGGTAAAACAACATCAAAAGCCGAAATACGATCAGACACAATCATAACCAAATATTGGTCGTTGATATTATAAACGTCTCTCACCTTACCTTTGTAAAAACTTTTTTGGTTGGGGAATGTAAAATTTGTTTGAACAATTGCTTTTTCCATGGTATATATACTTAAATATTAGACTATTACAAAATGTGATTTTCTAACAAAATCAACCCATCAACATTCTCAAAAACTACTTTTGAGACCACAAATATCTTAAAAATAAATGAATTTCAAAAACAGCAAATCATATTGCTTATAAAACAACTCGTTTATTCTCTTCACTATCAGTTGAATAAGCCTCCACAATATCTTGCACCAATTTATGGCGCACAATATCCTTTTTTGTAAACTCAATAAAATCTATCCCTTTAATAGTTTTAAGAATGCCCTGAGCGTGAATTAAACCCGATTGTTGATTAGACGGTAAATCAACTTGTGTAACATCGCCAGTAATAACAAATTTGGCATTGTTACCCATTCGTGTTAAAAACATTTTAAGCTGATTTTTAGTTGTGTTTTGAGCTTCATCTAAAATTACAAAGGCATTGTTTAGCGTTCGACCTCTCATAAATGCTAAAGGAGCTATTTGAATAGTGCCATTTTCCATAAACTCTTTTAGTTTTGCCGATGGAATCATATCTTGCAAAGCGTCGTAGAGAGGTTGTAAATAAGGATCTATTTTATCCTTCATATCACCAGGTAAAAAGCCTAATTTCTCACCAGCTTCTACTGCTGGCCTACTCAATATCAATCGTTTAACACTTCTATTTTTTAATGCTCTAACGGCCAATGCAATTGCCATATACGTTTTACCCGATCCGGCTGGACCAATGGCAAAAACCATATCATTCTTCAAATGCATCTCAACAAAACGGCGTTGATTTTCGGTAAGTGCTTTAATAGGTTTACCATTTACCCCAAACAAAATAACGTCGGTATCGGCTTTTACCTCCACGATTTGCTCACCCGAAAATACCGACTCAATGATAGACTCTGTAATGACATTGAATTCATTATAGATTTCAATAAGTTGATTGATTTTTTCTTCAAACTCAGCGACTTCCTCGATCTCTCCTATTGCCTTTAAGTGATTTCCTCTGCCAATAATTCGTAATTTGGGATACTTTGATGCTATATAATCCAATTTTTCATTGCGAACCCCTAAAAACTCGATAAGATCGATGGAGTTTAGCAGAATTAATTTCTCAATCATATATTAAACCAGACTATTAATTTCTATTTTTACAAAGTAAGGATATTTTTAGAGAGATAGAAAATAAATTGACTACTAAGATGAAAGATGATGCGATAAAGGAGTTTAACAGACTACTTGATATAATTGATGAACTGAGAGAAAAGTGTCCGTGGGACAAGGTTCAAACCAAGGAGAGCCTCAGAACGTTGACACTTGAAGAGTGTTTTGAATTGGCCGATGCCATTCTCGACAATAACGTGGATGAAATAAAAAAGGAGTTGGGAGATATACTCCTTCACATTGTTTTTTATGCCAAGATTGGTTCTGAGAGCCTCGGTTTTGATATGGCCGATGTAATTAGAAACTTAAATAACAAGCTGATATACAGACATCCACACATTTACAGCACAACTAAGGCCGAGAATGAGAAAGAGGTTCTTGAAAACTGGGAGCAACTCAAGCTTAAGGAGAAAGATGGAAATAAAACGGTATTAAGTGGCGTACCAAAATCTCTGCCATCAATGATTAAGGCTTATAGAATTCAAGATAAAGCTCGTGGTGTAGGATTCGACTGGGAGTTTAAAGAACAAGTTTGGGATAAAGTGGTTGAAGAGCTCAATGAACTTAAAGTTGAAATTGATAATCTCGATGAAGATAAAATGGAAGCAGAATTTGGCGACCTACTCTTTTCAATCATTAATGCAGCCCGACTTTATAACATCAATCCAGATAACGCCTTGGAGCGTACCAACCTAAAATTTATAAAGCGGTTTGGATACTTGGAAGAACAAACCATTAAAAAAGACATTTCGCTCAAGAGTTTGTCGCTCAATCAGATGAATGAGATTTGGGATGAAGCCAAAAGAATTGAGCGAGAAAAATAAAAAAGGGGCAAAAGCCCCTTTTTCTATTTAACATATTGAATCTACTTACTAATCTTTTCACTCTGCCACTTTTTGTAAGCAGTATAAATAAAATAAACTCCTGCAATTATAAATGGAATGCTCAAAATCTGTCCCATATCAATAGGCAAGTTCGCTTCCCAACCCTCTTGCGGCTCTTTTATGAACTCAACTAAAAATCGTGTGGCAAAAATACCAATCAAAGAGAAGCCAAATAATAATCCAGCATATTTCTTGGCTTCTGTTTTCCAATAAACCAACATCAATATAATGAACGTGGCAAAGTAAATACAAGCCTCATACAATTGTGTTGGATGGTGCGGTAATTCGGGAGATGCAATATCATTTGCCCTCATAAACACAACACCCCAAGGCATATCAGTTACCTTACCAATAATTTCAGAATTCAAGAAATTACCCAAACGAATAAATGCCCCAGCCAAAGCCACAACAATCATAAGTCTGTCCATTACCCATAAAGGAGAATTCTTTGAAACCTTATTAGAGAATATCCACACCGCCACAACAATACCAATAGCACCACCATGACTGGCAAGTCCACCATGCCAAACTGCAAAAATCTCTAACAGATGATCTTTGTAATAATCCCATCCATAAAAGAAAACATGCCCCAGTCTGGAACCAATAATCGTGGCTGCAATGATATAGAAAAACAGAGTCTCTATCCAATTTTCGGGTGCATTGTCATTCTTAAAAATGCGCTCCAAAATATTATATGCCAATATAAAAGCAAGTGCAAATAAGACTCCGTAATAACGAATCTGCATGGGGCCTAAATGCACCAAAACAGGATCAAAATTCCAAACAAACGATAGTAAAGTCATACTTTCTAGTTCTTTAAATTACTATAAATCAGTGCCGTGGCATGCTTTAAACTTCTTTCCACTACCACACGGACAAGGATCGTTTCTGCCAACCTTTTTCTCAACTCTTATTGGCTGAACTTTCGTGCGTTCAGATGGATTATTCGGATTTGGCATACCCTGAGAAGGCGTTGAATCATTGAATTCATCTTTCTGAGTTCTCAATTTTGGCATATCGCTCATTCTCTGCTCTCGTGCCTCTTGAACCTGATTTGGATTCTGGAACACAATATGACTTTTAAACAGAGGCCCAACCATTGCCTTATTGTTGCGCTCAACCATACTGCTAAAGAGATTGAAAGACTCAAACTTATAAATCAAGAGAGGATCTTTTTGTTCGTAAGAAGCATTTTGAACACTCTGGCGTAAATCATCTAACTCGCGCAAATGCTCTTTCCAAGCTTCATCAATTGTTATAAGCATGATAGCCTTTTCGAAGCTATTAACAATATCGGCACCTTTAGTTTCATAAGACTTCTTAAGGTTTGAGTTGATAGAGAACAGACGTAATCCATCGCTCATTGGCACCACAATATTCTCATATTGATGTGCCTTTTGCTCGTATACTTCCTTAATAATAGGATAAGCTTGTGAGGCAATATTCGCGGTTCTGCGATGGTAAGCAGATGAAACAGATTCAAATAATTTTTCTGTCAACGCATCAGTCTTCTCTTTTAAGAACTCTTCAGACTCAAAAGGTGTTTCTGTTGAGAAATATTTGATAACATCAATTTTCAATCCTTCAAAGTCATTATTATTCTGATGCTCCGAAATTAAGTGCTCACAAGTATCGTAAATCATGTTGGAGATATCTACTTGTACGCGCTCACCGTAAAGAGCATGTCGACGTTTGGTATAAATAACCTCACGTTGTGCATTCATCACATCATCATACTCCAAAAGACGCTTACGAATACCGAAGTTATTCTCTTCCACTTTTTTCTGAGCACGCTCAATAGACTTGGTAATCATGGAGTGCTGAATCATCTCACCTTCCTCAATTCCTAAGCGATCCA